>CAQBGY010000328.1 GCA_948759685.1 uncultured Eubacterium sp. | reverse complement strand
CATGTGCGTAATTCGCAAACTCCGAGCCAGTCCTGCCCGCCATGCGCTTCACCGGATTTTCCGCCTGAAAAGGCTTTTCCTTAATCTCTGCGGTCAGCACATATCTTGCCCTGCCCGTCTTTTCGTCAAAGACACGCTCTAAGGAATACTCCTTTTTCTTTGGCAGCTTCTTCCTTGCCTTTTGGGTACGCTCCGCCGCTTTTTCAGCCTTTCCCTGCAATTTATTTAACTTCTTGCTGCCCTGAACCTCCGGTTCTGTGCCATCGGTAAAGGCATCGTCTTTCGCAAAGGTGGCATCTTTCGTCTGGAAATCACGTTCAAAATCAGATTTTTTCGTGCGCTCCCTGTCCTGATGCTCACGCCTGTGGTATCTGCCCTTTTTCTCATTCCGATGGTAAGTATCACGGCGGCGGTAATCCTCTTTGGAATCCCCTGCGCCTGCGCCCCCGCCCTGTTCCTCCCCATCATTCTCCGTAAAGGCGTTCTGTTCCTTAGAAAAACGGTTCTGCGTTTTTCCACCTGCATTACCGCTTTCAGATTCTTCTTTATTTTCTGTAAAATTATTTTCTTTCTGGAACTGCTTCCTCTGCCTTCGCTTTTTCTGTCCGGGCTTTGCTTTCTGCCCCTGTGTTTTTCCTGCAAAATTCCCAAAACTATCCTTATTACCGAAAAAACGGTCCTGCTCCGGCTTTTGGACATCACGCCCGGAAGTTTTCGATTGTTTCTGCTTTTGGACATCATGTCCAGAAGTTTTCGATTGCTTCTGCTTTTGGACATTGTGTCCAGAAGTTTTCGATTGCTTCTGCTTTTGGATATTATTTTCGGAAGTCGGCTTTCCCTGCTTCTGGACATCATGTCCAGAAGTTACGTTCGCATCCCTCGGCTGGTGTGTACCGGGCTGTTTCCGCTTTGCTTTTTGGCTGTCGTTTCCCTTTTTGGAACTGCCGTCCGCAAAAGCATTTTTCTCTTTCCCAAATTCACCAGACGGTCTTTTCTTTTTCTCCGTCATTAAAATCCCTCCATGTTTATCATTTATCCAGTACCTGCCCTTTCCTGTATCCTTTCGGGTCATAATCCTTAAAATCTTTTACTGAGTAAAACAGCCATTTGTTGTTTACCCACCTCTGCATTTTCTTTGTTTCCTCCGGCGCTGTCGGTTTTTCGTATATCATCACATACGGGTCAAAACCCATGTCACGCAGCGTATAAATACGGTATAAATCCTGTTCATTGGTGCTGCCATAGTTGGTAAGCACATAGACACGCCTTTTTCGCTTCTCCTTTACCATTGTATATTCCAAAAATTTCTGAAAATACGGTATCAGATCGTCCTCCGGGTTATCCCACGCAAAATGCAGCATTTTTGTTTTGATTTTATTTAACGCTGCCACTTTTTCCGGCGTGACCAGCCGCACATCAAGTCCCTGTGTAAAATCAACGGTTGCGCCGCTGTCCGCAAGCTGCCCTAAAAGCCTTTCCCAATCGGGACAGGCTAAGATATTTGCGTCTAATAGCTTGATTTCCTTCTCGCCGCACCAAAATTCAGATAAATCCGCCACTGCCTGCGTCCTTCTTCCCTCTTTCTCCCCGACAATGCAGAAACCACACCCACGAGGACAGCCCCTTGAAAGAAAACCGTAGGCTGTCCCTGAAAACTGCGGATACAGCCCATAGTCCGGGTATGTATGTTCTATGGCATCAGGCAGCTTGTTATCCAGCCCGTACCCCGTGCCGCCTTTTATGACATGGTAAGCCTTTACGCTGCCTTCATAATCTTTGGAATAAGTGTCAGTGAATACCCTGCTCATATAAACAAGGTCATACCACTTGTTTTTGTCGTACCACTCCACCGTATCTCCCCTTGCCTTATGGTAAGCGGACAGCTTCATCAGGCAGAGGTTGGGGAAATGATGCCCGTCCACGTCAATCAGACCTATCTTCATATACACTTCCATCCTGTTCTGCGTTACATATCCCCTGCATGATATATGCCACACAGGGGACTGCAACACTATTGCCTAACATCTGGTATCGTTTTGTATCGCTAATGGGCTTCCCGTCCACACCGGTTTCTGTCCAGCCGTCCGGATAGCCCTGAAGGCGCTCACATTCTTTTGGCGTAAGCCTGCGCACTGCTGTTTCTTCTACAATAAGTTTATTCTGCTGTACATATTGGGAATTTGGCGCTTTGGAATCGGAAGCGCACAATGCGCCAACTTCTTTCTGGTAACATTCCCTGCTTTCCACAATGGCTAAACCACCCTGGTGGCAGCAAGGGTTTCCCCCGTTCCGGTCCAGTGTCCTTGAAGTATCTGTTTCGTAAAAACCGCTGTGCGGGTTATCCGACATCATGCTGTTAGACTTGTAAGAACCAATCACATATGCTTTCCTGCCTGTTTCTCTAACGCTGTTTTCAGGACATATGGCAGCTCTTTCCCCCGTTGTGCCGCCCTCCTCAAAATACCCGTGCAGGCTCTTGGGGATAAAAAGTATTTCCCCGGCACATGGCTTTCCAAAACTTGCCACAAGGAACACCCTGCGGCGTCTTTGGGCTGTCCCAAACAGCCGGGCATCATACACGCACCAAGCGAGATCAGTTCCTCCGCTTCGTACCATGCCGGCATCTGCCCACCGTCCGGAACAAGGCATTGGAATTTCGGTTTCTGTGAACGCTTCAAGCACAGCTTTAAAATCACGCCGCCCGGAAGATGACAAAGCCCCTGGCACATTTTCCCATACTGCAAATTTGGGATATTTTCCATCTGTTTCTCCTTTCATTTCCCTGATAATCCTGACAGCCTCCCTGAAAAGACCGCTTCTTTCCCCTGCAAGCCCAAGCCGCTTCCCTCCTGCCGCCTGGCTTAAATCCTGGCACGGCGAGCCAAATGTTATAATATCCACAGGCTTCAGCTCCCCGCCGTGAATCTTTGTTATGTCCCCGACGTGTTCCATATCCGGGAAGTGCCTTTTTGTTATGGAAATACACTCCGGCATGATTTCGCTTGCCCATAGTGCTTTTATGCCAAAAAAGGAAGCCGCATAGGGAAAACCGCCTATGCCGTCAAACAGTGAGCCGAGTGTAAAACCGTTATCCATTTTGCTCCTCCTGTTTTACAGATTCTTCGGGTTTTGTGTTCATAATCGCATAGGTTTTTGTGTCTGTCGGATACTTGTCAACAAACGGGATAACCACATTGTCAAAGAGGATAAGCCCGCTTCCCGGTTCAGAGTTTGTCACATGGGCAAGCTGTTTTTCTGACAGTCCTAACTTATCAGCAAGTATCATCTGGTCTTTTGCGTTCTGGTTCAGTAAATAAACAAAATCGGAGTTTCCGAGTATCCCCTCGATTTCCTCTGATTTCAAAAAATCGCCCACATTCTGCGTCAAGCCTGTCGGTATTCCGCCCCATTTCCTGAACCGTTTCCAAATCTCTACCGAATAAATGGCTGTCTGTTTTTCCTTCAAAAGCAAATGAAATTCGTCACAGTAGTACCTTGTGGCAACTTTCCTCTCACGGTTCTGCGACACCCGGTTCCAGACCGCATCCTGCACAATTAACATGCCAAGCTCTTTGAGCTGGTTCCCCAAATCCCTGATGTCAAAACACATGATGCGGTTATGGGAATCCACGTTTGTATGGTGGTTGAAATAATTCTGCGAGCCATGCACATATAAAACAAGACTGTTGGCAATCCGCACCGCCTTCTGTTTCGCCTCCTTCTGCATTTCCGGCGCTACATCTTTCGGCTCATACCTTAACAGCGCATTGTATAAATCTTCCAGAAGCGGCATATTCTCCGGCTTCGGCTCTGCAAAGTATTTGTCATAGATATGCTTGATGCAGGTGTCGATAATTCCCTTCTCGTCATTCTCAAGACCGTTTTTCCCTCCGGCTATCAGATCGCACAGCGTAATGATAAAATCCGATTTCAGCTTTAACGCTTCCCTGTCGTTTTTATGGGAAAGCTGAATGTCCATCGGGTTCAGGTAATCTTTTGAATTAGTGGCAAGTTTCACCACCTGACCATTCAGCGCCCCGACGAGTGCAAAATACTCCCCCTCCGGATCACAGACAATCACATCATCGCCCGTCATAAGGAAGCAGGATAAAATCTCCCGCTTTGCGGAGAAGGATTTCCCGGAGCCGGGTGTGCCTAAAATCACGCCGTTTGGTGTGCGCAGCCTTTTCCTGTCTGCCATAATCATGTTATTGGAAAGTGCGTTCAGACCATAATAAAGTGCCGGGGCAGGCATGAACAGCTCCTGTGTACAGAAAGGCACTAAAATTGCACTGCTCTTTGTAGTAAGCACACGCTCTATCCCTGTATCGTTGCAGCCAATCGGCGCACTCGCCATAAGCCCCTGCTCCTGCAAATACTGTAAACAGCGCAGGTTGCAGTTTGCCTGCTGGATAATGCCGGACACCCTCTGCGTGATGTTCTCTAATGCCCGCTTGCTCCTGCCATAGCAGGTAATAAGGAACGTCATCTTGATAATCTTCTGGTTGCTTGTGTTCAGATCGTCAAGCAGTTCCAGCGTGTCTTTTTCATAGGTAATGATGTCTGTCGGAAGAATATCCATGTCATAACCGCTTCTCACCGCTTTCTTCTGTTCCTCAATCTTCATTTTCTGAATGTTCGTAAGCGCCCCTTTTAACATCTTGATTGCCTTTACCG
>CAQBGY010000327.1 GCA_948759685.1 uncultured Eubacterium sp. | reverse complement strand
TTGTCCTTATTCTAAACAAATAAGGACAGCCGTCCAACCCTTTTAGGCGGTATTTTAGAAACTATGACTAAAAGGGCAAAACTATTTGAGATAATAATGTGTCTTTTGACACCCTGATTATAAAAAGAATTACATAGGGCATATTGGAAAAATATGCTGAAGGCTTCGGTGTGGAAATCAGAGAAGAAAGTGAAAATATGATGGATACAAATTCAGACAATAAAAAAGTGCAGGATTTAACATTAAATACATTAAAGGTATTTATTGACTATTGTGAAAAATATAATTTGCGATATTATCTCACTGGCGGTGCGTTAATAGGAGTAATGAGACATAAAGGATTTATTCCATGGGATGATGATGTGGATATTGTAATGCCAAGAAAAGATTATGATAAGTTTCAAGAATTGTTAAAGACTGATATGCCGAAAGGTTTTGGCATTTGCAATCGTTACACAGATTCTGGCTGGCATTTTGCATTGAGCCAATTTATTGATATTGAATCAGAAATAGAAATCAATCTTGCATATATGCCAAGATTAGCTCATATATGGATAGATATTTACCCTTTAGATGGACTTCCTGATAACAGCATTGCAAGATGGTTCAGAATAAAGAATGTTCTTTTTAAAAGGTATATGGTTCAAATTGCATATATAGCTACACAAGTTGATTTTTATAGAAAGAGACCATGGTATGAAAAAGCCATTCTAAATCTTTGCAAAATATTACCCTTTGGAAAATTAATTCATGCAAACAAGGTAATGGATCGTATGGAAAATATACTGAGAAAATCCGACTTTGATCAGGCAGAGTGGTGTGGCAATATGCTTGGCAGATACCGAGAGCGTGAGGTGGTGCCAAAAGATTATTTTGGAAATCCATGTGAAGCCCAATTCGAAGACGAAATAGTTAAAATTCCACAAAAGAGTCATGATTTGTTAACAACCATTTATGGGGACTATATGAAGCTGCCAGAAGAAAAAGATAGAGTTGCACATAGGGTGAAAATTATTAAATGTCGGAATATATGGTAAGCGAGAAGGAGCAAATACAATTATGAAGATTGGAATCATCATACTGGCGGGTGGAAAAGGTGAAAGATTTCACGGAAAAAAACAGGATTTAGAATTTCATGGAAAGACCTTATGGAAACATGCCTATGACACATCTGTAGCTGCAATAGGCGAAAGAAATGTTGTAGTAGTTGGTAGAGATGTACTTGCTGGATCTACAAGAAGTGAATCGGTTATGAATGGTTTAGCTGCCTTAGAGGCAGATACTGATAAAGTAGTAATTGTTGAAGCTGCGAGACCATTAGTTACGGTCGAACAGCTAAATGAATTAATTACAGACAAGTCAAAATCGGCTTCTTTTGTCATGCCTTTAGTAAATACTCCAATTGGAAAGGATGGAACACATTTTGATCGAAATTCTTTCTATGATCTTTTGGTTCCTCAATCCTTTGATTACAATCTCTTGCGTAAAGCTTATGAAACTGGCAAATATTCAGATATGACAGATGAAACCAGAGTGATGTATGAAGAGTATGGGATTAAACCAAATCTCATAGAGACGGGACAAAATCTGTTTAAAGTAACCTATCCAGGAGATATTGCAGTTTTGGAAAGCATCTATGAAATGCAGAAAGGTGAGAAAGATACTAAAAAAGTATTGATTACTGGAGGAAAAGGGGATATAGCCAAAGCTATTGCAGAAGAGCTTCTACAGGCTGGATATGAAGTAAAGGCTCCCGGGAGACTGGAAATGGATGTAACCAATATCAATGATATTGAAAGATATATCGAAGCTTTTCAACCAGATATTCTAATTAATAATGCAGGGTATGTGGTTCCGCAATCTGTGAGAAATGCTGACTTCAATTGCACAAAAAAGCATATCGATATTAATATTGGCGGTGTTTTTTACTGCACTCAAGTGGCATTGAAGTACAATAAAGATTTACAGATAATTAACATAGGCTCTGCTGCAGCAATTGAAACGCATGCAACTTGGAGTGAATATTGCGCAGCAAAGGCTGCAGTGGTAATGGCTACCAGATGCTGGGCCGAGGACGGTTTATATGCCGTTGTAATTTCACCAGGTAGAACAAGAACTAAGATGAGAAGGGATTTATATCCAAATGAGGATCAGAGTACTTTGCTTGAACCGAAAGATTTTGCCCAAATTGTTATGAAGGCAGTAAGAGAAGAGTATGAATCAGGTGCTCATATAGTTGTTAGAAAACAAAATGTTCAACAGCTTTTAGAGGAGCAAAGTGGAGGTTGAAAATGGATTGTTCAGAATATTTGGTGGATTTTTTAATAAAAAAGGGAGTTAAAGATGTATTTGGTTATGCGGGTGGATATATTGTTCCCTTGATGGATGCTTTATACAAAAGAAAAGACGAAATAACAACGCATGTTTGCTATAACGAGCAGGGATGTGCTTTTGCTGCAGTAGGATATGCACGTACTAGTGGAAAATTGGGAGTGTATTTTACTACTTCTGGTCCTGGAGCGGTAAATGGGCTAAGCGGATTGGTGGATGCTTGGTTTGATAGTATTCCGGTTATGGGTATTTGTGGTAATGTGCCTACAAATGAAATGAAGGGATTTTCGGGCATTCGTCAGACTGGATTTCAGGAAATGGATTTAGTTTCTATGACACGTAATGTGTCAAAATACTCAGTAACTGCAAATAGTCCTGACAACTTTGAAGACATAGTAAATAGAGCTTATAATATGGCAACACTGGGAAGAAAAGGAGGTGTTGTGATTGATTTTCCACTCAACATACAACAAGCCAGTATTATTAGTAGGTAATGGTGTGCGTAGTGCCGGTGCTGCTGATATGGTTTATGAGTTTGCCCAAAAAACAAATATACCTGTGCTGACAACAATGAATGGTGTTGACCTGGCTCAGGATGAATTACATATAGGATTTATTGGAACTCATGGAAATCGTGTTGCTAACATGATTATAAATGAATGCGACTTAGTTGTTTCAATTGGAGCCAGGTTAGGAATTAGACAGGTTGGGCGAGATTCAACTACCTTTGCCCCCAAAGCTGATCTGGTACGTGTTGATATTGATGAATATGAATTAAGCCGGAATGTCAAAGAAAATGAAAAAAAATATCAAACAGACGCTCGTGATTTTTTTCGAATGATTCTTAACGAAGAGGTTCATGATTATACGGTTTGGAGATCCCAATGTTTTAAAGCAAAGCAAATACTAGATGAGTATGATGTACAGCCAGGGAATATGGCGGTAAGGAAAATATCTTCACTACTGCCCCCAAATCCAGTAGTATCAGTTGATGTTGGAATGAATCAATGTTGGTCTGCTCAATCATTACATTTACAGGGTTTACAGGGGAGAATCCACATTGGTGGCGGATATGGCGCTATGGGATGCGGCCTCCCCTATGCAATAGGTTCATCCATATATTTAGGAAAAGGTAATGTTTATTGCATTTGTGGAGATGGTGGTTTTCAAATGAACATACAGGAATTGGAGACAGTAAAAAGAGAAAACCTTCCAATAAAAATATTCATTCTTAATAACAGAGTGCTTGGTAAGATAAGTGAAACCCAGCATTTTAATCATAACAATAGGTTTGCTGCAACAACACAAAGTGGCGGGTATACAGTGCCGAACTTTACAAGGATATCCGAAGCATATGGAATTAAGGGTGTAAAACTTGAATCATACGAAGAACTGGATAATTATCGCTCCTGGATGGAGGATGATGACCCATGTTTGTTTGACATTGCTTTACCGAATGAAAGCTTTTTAACTCCGAAAATTGAATTTAAAACGGGGATGATTTCACCCAAATTGGATGATGATTTAGTTAGCAAAGTAAAGAAAGTTCTTTCGGAATAAATGTATATTATTTTTATGCAATATGATATTAGGTATGCTCTAAAAAAGAATGGATAGGATAAAAAATGAGAATAATGTATCTTCTGTTTTCGTTTACTGTCGGGGGAACAGAACGCCTGGTTGCAGATATTTGCAAAGAGATGATTTTAAATAATCAAGAAGTTTTTTTATATATAGTAAATGACTTATATTCTGGGGAGTTACTTGATTCACTGGATAAAAGAATTCATGTTGAATTGCAGAATAGACCTGTGGGGGGGGAAGAGAAAATAACAACACTTTTGAAAATTGCAAAATATGTTAAACAATATAGAATTGATGTTGTTCATTGTAATTCCTTCAATTCGCCCGAATTGTTGATAATTAGTAAATTGATAAATTCAAAATGCAAAATAGTTCATACCATTCATGGTATGGGACAATTTGAAGGGAGTAACAGGATAAATATTTTAGTACGAAATTGGCTTTGTGATTCTTTTATAGGAATATCGGATGCAGTGAAAGAGGACATGTTAAAAGCTGGAATAAATTCTAAAAAAACAACTCGAGTTTATAATGGAATTGACATCAAAAGATATGAATGTGCCAGAGTTAAAGTGTTTGATTTAGAAAATATAAGAATTGGTTGTGTCGCCAGGATAATGCCACAAATTAAGGGACAGGATGTTTTGCTAAAGGCTATTTTTATGATTAAACAAGAATATCCTAAAATCAATGTTGTTTTTGCCGGTGGTGTATCGGAGAATCAAAGAACCGAATATGAAGTATTGATACAGTTTGTTCATGATA
>CAQBGY010000326.1 GCA_948759685.1 uncultured Eubacterium sp. | reverse complement strand
ACCACAAATCGGTAGTATTCTGAAGTTGATAGTTGATGAAATACCGGGAATAAGCGTCTTGGCAAGTGGTTCTTCGTCATTCGATTTACTGAATAAGACTGGTGAACCGTTGGTTGGTCGCAGTACGCAATTTTTACTTACTCCTTTTTCGCAACGGGAAATAGCACAAATAGAAACCCCTTTTGAAACTCGTCAGAATCTTGAAGCCCGTTTAATTTACGGTTCATATCCTGAAGTAGTAATGATGGAAAACTATGAACGTAAAACAGACTATCTACGCGATATTGTAGGAGCATACCTGCTTAAAGATATTTTAGCAATTGACGGCTTAAAAAATTCGAGTAAGATGCGCGATCTGCTTCGATTGATAGCTTTTCAGTTGGGCAGTGAAGTTTCTTACGATGAGTTAGGTAAACAGCTCAGCATGAGCAAAACAACAGTTGAAAAATATCTTGACCTCTTGGAGAAAGTATTCGTTATATATCGCCTTGGGGCTTACTCGCGCAATCTTCGCAAGGAGGTGACGAAAGCTGGGAAGTGGTATTTCTATGATAATGGCATTCGAAATGCTATTATAGGTGCTTTTTCACCATTGGCTATTCGGCAGGATGTTGGTGCATTGTGGGAGAACTATATCATCGGAGAGCGTCGTAAGGCGAATTTCAACGAAGGACTGCATAAGGAGTTCTATTTTTGGCGTACTTACGATAAGCAAGAGATTGATCTTATCGAAGAGAATCCTAATAATCTGACCGCATTGGAATTTAAATGGGGGAACAAGATGCCTACTGTTCCAAAAGTATTTCAAGAAGCATATCCGCACGCAGAGTTTCATGTGGTGAACAGGGAAAATTATTTAGAATTTGTGTAATGTAAAAATTTATAAGAGTATGTATTTAAGCCGGTTGCATATTAGTAAGTTTAGGGTATTCGATGATATCACCTTGTATTTCAAGAATGGTATAAATATACTGATTGGAGAAAACAATTCGGGAAAAACCGCAATTATAGATGCTCTGCGCATATGTCTCGGATGCGGTAAACCGGATAACTTTATTTATGTGCAAGACGGAGATTTACATGTTAATCCGGAAAATTCTTCAGAAATCAACACAGTCATACAATTTGACTTGATATTTGAATTTGGAGATGCGTCAATTGAAAGGGAATGTTTTTATGATTTCATATCACAAGATAAAGACAACCCTGACAAGCAAACGATACAGTTGCATTTGAAATTCATCCAAGAAAATAATGGGAAGAAAAAATATTTCAAACGAATAATATGGGGTGGAGACAATGAAGGGCAGCAAGTACCTTACGAATCTTTGCAAGAAATCTTTTATACCTATTTAAGTCCACTAAGAGATGCCGTAAGTTGTCTGCGACCTTATTCATATGACAATAAAACATCGCAGTTATTCAACCAACTTACAAAATATGACAAAGGCGACGAAAGCATACCTCTGAATGAAGAAAAGAAAAAATCACTTGCAAAAAATCTATACCAAATCTTCGAGGATGATGCTTATGATTGGAAACATATTTTAACTACGGGAAAGAGCAAAGTTAATGAGCATCTTGAAGGTACAGGAATAACTCTAAAACATCCTGATATAGAAATGCGCTATGTAGGCAGAGAGTTCTCGGATGTTGTACGTGGTATCGAATTAAAATGTCCGGTTTATAAAACAGTCGAAGCCGGACAAGAACAGAAATACTTTACTCTATCTCAAAATGGGTTAGGTGAAAACAATCTTATTTTCACATCCGTTGTCTTAGGAGATCTTATCAACAGATGCGAAGACCATGCTTTAGAGATCTACAACGCTTTACTTGTGGAAGAGCCCGAAGCACACTTGCATCCACAGTATCAGAATACTTTCTTCGAGTATCTAAATGAATTACAAAGCAAAGGACTTCAAGTATTTGTAACATCGCACTCACCGACAATTACGGCTAAATCGGATGTCAATAATATTTCCATTTTGCAACGTAAACAAAGTATTATACAGTCATTTTCATTTGATGAATTATCGGAAGATGATTATCCGAAAGAAAGTAAACGGCATTTGCGAAAATTCTTGGACACGACAAAAGCCCAATTGTTTTTTGCTAATGGTGTATTGTTAGTGGAAGGTGTCGCAGAAGCGATTATTATACCGATTCTCGCAAAGAAATTCTTGACTGAAAAAATCGACTTGTGTAAAAGTGGCATTGAATTAGTTAATATCGGAGGGGTCGCATTCAATCATTTTGGGTTATTATTCAACAATGATGATGAGAGAAAGCGACTATTGTCAAAATGTGCGATTATTACAGACAGCGATCCCGAAGAAGATAAAGACAAATCCGACAGAGCGCAAAAAGCAAAGGATTTAGAGAAACATAACCTGAAAGTATGTTTGGCTACACACACTCTTGAGCATGATTTATTCGAACAATCTGAGCGTAACAAAGCTATAATGAGAGATGTATATCGGAAAATGCACGCTCAAACAGATGATTTAAGAGGTGCTTTTAATGCCTCTACTTTAATGAAAAAGCTCAAATCCAATAAAGATAAAGCGGAATTTGCATTACAACTCTGTGATAGATTAGAAACTGAAGTAGCGTTCGATGTACCTGATTATATAAAGGATGCTATTTTGTTCGTATCACCCTCAGAATAAAAGTATGGATATTCAATTATCAGCACAACAACAAGCTGTTGTAGATTGCAACGAGCCGAGAATTGTCGTGAAAGCCTGCCCGGGAAGTGGAAAGACTTTCTCTGTTGCTGCACGGATGTCAAAACTTTTGCGAGATAATAAATTGTCACGACACCAAGGAATCGCAGTCATATCTTTTACCAACACCGCATGTGAGGTTATACAAAAAGAACTTAAAGAAACATTCGATTGTCGGAATATAGGTTATCCTTCATTTATTGGAACAATCGATAGTTTTATAAATACGTACATATTTCTGCCTTATGCCCATTTAGTTATGGGATGTGATTGTCGTCCTGAAATAGTAGGGACAGAGTTCAATAAATGGTATGATTATGATGCTTCAAAAAGGGGATATAAAGGAAAAATCACCGATCCTAATTATTTTATAGATAAAGTTTCTTTCGACATAAATGGGGAACCTATCTCATTAGTTCCAGAAAAAGAATTTAATTTCTCATGGCGCAAAATGAGAAATAAAAACGGACAATATAGGAAAGATGTTGCAGGGATTATTGAGGCTAAACGTATTCATTTTGCACAAGGAAAGGCTAATCAGGCTGATGCAACATATTTTGCGTTCAGAATATTGGATGAATATCCCTCAGTAGCACAAAATATTGTTCGTCGGTTTCCGATATTGATAATTGATGAAGCTCAAGACACAACAGAGTTGCAAATGGCTATAATTGATAAATTATCTCAATATGAAGCGGAATCTATTATGTTGATTGGGGATCCTGACCAAGCTATTTTTGAATGGAATACTGCCAATCCACATTTATTTATGAAGAAATACAATAGTTCGGATTGGCATTCATTGGATTTGTCGGAAAATAGACGTAGCTCCGAAAAAATATGTCAATTAGCTAATCGTTTCTCAGGAAATGAAATGTGTTCAATAGCAAGCGACAAGGATTACATAGACGAGCCATGTATTAAAGGGCATCTCGACACGCCGGAATCTGTCAATCAAATTACGAATCATTTCATCGAAAAATGCAATGAGATGGGATTGGATGAATCTGAATATGCAGTTGTATTTCGAGGACAAAGTTTTGGGGCGACATACTTTGGGTTAGCAAATAATGATAATTCAGATGCTGTAAGACAAAATAGTCCGTGGAAGAATGGATACTATAGTGTTCGAGATATTGTGTATGGGAAATACCTGATTGATCAGGGGAAATATTCGGATGGATTGGCTCTTATTGAAAAAGGCTGTTACAAAACAAAAAAGCAAGTACGATATGTTTCTGCAAGTACAATACGAAGTAGAATAGCAGAAATAGGCTTTAGAATTCATAGAGAAAATTTATTAAAATTTATTCAAAAACTACCTCCAACGAACAAAACGTTGTCAGAGTGGATTACAGAACTCCAACAAAAGGGAATAAATCTAACAGTTGAGCTGGATAAAGCCAATGTTAGTATCGAATTGCTTTTTAGGACATCGAATAATCAATTACAACGAGTACGCCCCTATCTGAAAACAATTCATTCGGTAAAAGGCATGACATTGGAGGCTATTTTAGTATTTCTATCTAAAAAAGCTGTCAGCACGAACTATGCAACGATTTTGAATAATCCTGCAAAGTATTCTGTTAACAATAATGAAGAACTCCGCATTGTGTATGTTGCATGTACACGACCTAAAAAATTGTTATGGATAGCCGTTCCATCAGACGATATCGATTGTTGGAGAAATAAATTGTTCTAAGCAAAAACAGATGATGCGATATTGTTTGCCATCATCTGTTTTTGCTTTATATTTAACTACTTGGTAATAATATGCTTATAACGTGGCAGAACAAGGTATCAAACTTGCCCGCCCCGTTTTTGTTGCCGCCTGCCGGCTATTTCTGCTGCAACAGATGTTTCAGATTATCGTCGTTGGCAATACGCTCCAACTCGTCAGCGACAATCTGTTTCACCTCCTCCTTGATACGCCTGTAATTCGCCTGCACCGTT
>CAQBGY010000325.1 GCA_948759685.1 uncultured Eubacterium sp. | reverse complement strand
CGTCGCGACTAAAGCGGCGCTTAAAATTTGGTAGAGCGTAGGATTTGACGTTTACAAATATTCTGCTCCACACTATCTGTTTCAACACTTCTTCGCGGATAAAGTGAGCCGTACAACTTCCCGTATTGCTTTTATACTTTGCACAGCGGTAATGGTCTTGTGAGCCGTTAAAGCTTTTGCAGGTAGCAAAGTGTAATTTACTCCCGCAGTCTGCACAATATACCAAGCCGGAAAACAATCCCTGTCTGTCCGCTTTTGTGGGGCGGCGTTTGTTTGCCCTTAGTTCCTGCACCCGTTCAAAAACAGCGTCCTCTACAATCGCTTCATGGGTATTGAAAAAGATAGCCTGCTGTTCCTTTGTGGTAGGAATCCGCTTTTTCAGCTTGTGGGATTTGGAATAGCTTTTGAAGTTCACCGTATGCCCGCAGTAGTCCATACGCTCCAAAATACCGACAATGGTACTATCCCTCCAATCATAGGGATTTTCGGGAAATGGTTTTCCCTTTTTCTTTGCGTAGTGGGCTTTGGCAGTCAGTACCTTATCTTCTTTGAGGATTTTTGCTATCTGCATGGGACCTTTCCCACCGATACATAAATCAAAAACCCGTTTCACCACAGCGGCGGCTTCCTCGTCTACAATCCATTGCTTTTTGTCCGTAGGGCTTACCATGTAGCCGTAGGGCGGCTTTGTCAGATGTTCCCCCGCCTGTCCCTGCGCCCGCTTGATTGCCCTCACCTTTTTGCTTGTATCTTTGGCGTAAAAATCGTTAAACAGGTTACGGAACGGGGTAAAATCGTTGTCGCCTTTTGCGCTGTCAACACCATCATTGATTGCAATATAGCGCACGTCACGTTCCACGAAAAAGATTTCCGTATAGTAGCCGACTTTCAGATAATCGCGCCCTAATCTTGACATATCTTTGACAATGACTGTCGCCACGTTTCCCGCTTCAATCTCTGTAATCATGCGGTTAAAATTTGGTCTGTCAAACGTCACGCCCGATACACCGTCGTCAATGAAGAAAACGGGATTGGAAAAGCCGTTGTCCGCCGCATATTTGGAGAGGACTGCTTTCTGGTTCACAATGCTGTTGCTGTCGCCCTCTAACGTATCTTCCTGCGAAAGACGGGCGTATAATGCTGTTATCTGTCCGGGCTTATATGTATTTGCTGTCATGTGTTCATTCCTCCTGTAATGAACGCCCGACAAACAGTATGTGCTAACCCTATTATAGCGCACTTATCCCTGTTTGTCATTGGGCGGTTTGACGGTTTCCGATTTTATGAGCCGTATCATCTTGTCGCGGAGCCGTTCCGAACCGCCGCAGGAGGTAGACACTTCATAGTATGTGCCGCCGATTTTGTAGCAGACGGTTTCTTCTGTTGGCTTTCTCTTTTGCGGTACAAATTCGCTGTCTTTGATTTCCAGTTCCCAATCCATTCTTTTCCCTTCCTTTCCGTATTTGTTAAAATGAAAAGTTTCGGAGCAAGCATAGGAAAAGGGTACCCTTTTCCGTAAATCTGCCCGTCTGCGCTATGGCTTGCCGGACAGATTTTGCTTGTTGGGAAGAATCCCAAACCCTCTGATAAACTCTCTCACTACCTACAACACCGCACAGGACGATTTTGACGGACTTTTGAGAGAAATTCTTCAAAAAAGTTTTCCTTATTCCCTACTACGGGGAAGTTTGGAAAATGCCAAACAACAAATTATACAATTTCAAAAATTTCACTGTCATTGCAATTATTCAGAAGTCCGTATATAATTATGGCGTGCCAAGAAAAGAGATTTTGTGTCATAAAATGGGAACAGCCATATTTTTGTTATTTCCCTCAAAATAAATAGAGGAATGCGACACACTTGCTGTCATATTCCTAATGCTAAAATACACACAAGGAGGATATGAATATGCCGTTTACAGAAATATGTATTTATCAAGTCAAGCCACAAAAGGTAGAGGAATTTGAAGCGTTAATGCTTGAAGCTAAAAGCCTTTTGGAAAAACAGGAGGGACTGCTTCTGCTCCGGCTTGTCAAAAGAGGGTATCACATAGACATGGAACAAATTAAAGAGGGGCTTCCACCGCTAAAAATCACCCGCATTGTAAAAAGTGTTAAGTATATGCTTTATTGGGAATTTGATACGAAAGAAAGCTATGGAGCGGCACAGAAAAATCTTTACAACAGCTATTGGAAAACGATTGAAAAGTGTTTAATCGTTCCACATGACAAATATTTAGGGGAGGCAGTGTTTTAATGGATTTAGCATATTGTGGATTGAATTGTGGGGAATGTGCGGTTTATCTGGCTTCTGTCCGTAAAGATACAGCCGAGCAAATCAGACTGGCAGACGAGTATTCAACGGACACTTATAAATTTTCAAAAGAAGATATGTATTGTTTGGGATGTCATTCTGATACGGTGTCCCAAAAGATGTGTGGCGATTGTGAAATAAGACTATGCGGCACTAAAAAATCTTATAAAAGCTGCGCCGAGTGTGACGGATTCCCCTGTTCCATGCTTGAAAAAGATTTAGGTGATAATTCAGACAATCTGAACAGGCTAAGGCAGCTTGCCGCTGAATATAAAAAAGAAGAGTGATGATATGCAGATAGACAGACTTATTCAAATTGTGTTTCTCCTGTTAAGGCATGAAAATATAACAGCGAAACAACTGGCAGAAGAACTTTGTGTTTCTACCCGCACAATATACAGGGACATCAATATACTTTCGGTTGCAGGCATACCAATTACGTCACAAAAGGGATTTGGCGGAGGGCTGTCCTTATTACAAGGCTTCTCATTGGATAAATCTTATTTCACACAAGAGGAGCAAAACAATATTGTACAGGCGTTGCAGATTTTAAAATCGTCAAATTACCCCGATGCAGACAAATCATTAAACAAGGTTGCCGGACTGTTTAGCCATAATTTACAATCTGAATGGTTGGAAATTGACTTCTCCTATTGGGGCAGTCCTGAAAAAGAACGAAATAACATTACAGCTTTGGAACGTGCGATAATCAACAAATATGTGATTACATTTACTTATTTTAATGCCGAATTGACTGTAACTCATCAGACTGTTGAGCCGTTGAAATTAGTGTTCAAATCGCATTCATGGTATCTTGTTGCTTATTCAGAAAATAAAAAGGATATTCGCACTTTCAAAATGTCCCGCATAAGGGAGCTTCAAATAACGAATCAGTTATTTGACCGTGAACTGCCAAAGGATTTTTCCATTACCCCTGTCTATAAGGAAGAATACAATACGCCCGTATTCATATTGCATTTTTCAGAAAAGATAGCGTATAAGGTTTATGATGAATTTCAAGAGAAGTATATTAAAAAATTAGATGATGGCACATTGGAAGTAACTTTCAGATATCAGCTTAGCGACTGGACTTTCCTTTATCTGCTTTCTTTTGGTGAATACGTTGAAATTATCGAACCGGTTGAAGCAAGAAACATTCTAAAGGAAAAAGCCAAAAAAATATTTTCTATGTATTAACAAAATATCCGCCACTACGGAAATAAAAAAAACCGTTGTTGTGGCGGCAGGATTATCATGCGTTTTTAACAAAATAAAGCGGCTTGACGGCGGTTTTGAAACAACATTCAAGACCGCCGTTTCCCTTTTTCAAAAATGGATTTACAGAGGGTGTGTTAAAGTTACACTTTTTTTAAGGCATGGCGGTATCGAATGCTTAGAAGCATTGGGGGTATCGCCATGTTGCTTTTTTATTATCCGAATCATGTTTCTTATGGTGAACTGTTAAAAAAATCCTGTCTGATAGAACGGGATTTTCTGCCTATGAATATGAACATACATATCATTTAGCGTGTCTTAATAACTCATATTATCGGAACCGTTTCGCAAACCCGATAATCATGTATTACCCAAATGCCTGTACCGCTTTATGCGGTATGGGCGTTTGCTGTAATAGCCCCCTACTGGGAAGAAAGGGGGTGAGAGAAAATGAGATATTCTGAACAATTCATGGAGCATATCGAATATGCTTTCAATGCGTTCTGCAAGATTGTATTACGCCATGAAGCAATCAACGCATGGCGGGATTTGAAGCGGAAAGAAGCAAGGGAAGTGTCCCTTGACTATCTGATGTCGGAAAGACACTTTGAACCGTCTGCTATGGACAGCTATTTTGAAAGACAGGAGAAGCCGACCGTATTTCTTGTGTTGGGAAAGGAAGTTATCGTTGATGATGAACGGTTGGCAACGGCATTATCAAGATTGCCGGAATTAAGGCGGGAAGTCCTATTGCTTTATTACTTCATTGGTTATCGTGATGAAGCAATCGGCAGACTGTACGGGCGTTGCAGGAGTACGATAAACCACAGGAGAAATGTTGCATTGAAACAGCTACGAAAAGAATGGGAGAGATTGGAACATGAGGAACAAAAAACTGATACCTTTTGAAGTAATCAAAAAAGCTGTTGCCGGAGAGCCGGAAGCAATAAACATAGTATTGCTGTATTACACTGCACACATCAAATACCTGTCTATGTATAAGGGGCATATCAATGACGATATACAGGACAGATTAAAGGCTAAACTGGTTGAAGCCATATTGAAATTCCGTTTCGACCGTTAGGAAGTAGCAAAGACAGGAAAAGCTGTCAAGGGTAAACTTCGCGCTTCGCGCCCTTGACAAGATCGGAAGAGCACACG
>CAQBGY010000324.1 GCA_948759685.1 uncultured Eubacterium sp. | reverse complement strand
ACAAAGAATGGAAAAGGTTATATGAAGAAGCAATGAGCGTTTTGAATCCCCATGATGTTTCAAATAAAATGTGGGTAGGGAGTGTGGCATCTGCCGTACTCACGAAAAAAGGTAATATTTATAAGGGTATATGCATTGATACGGACGGCTCTATAGGGATGTGCGCGGAAAGAAATGCTTTATCAACAATGCTTACATATGGCGAAAGTGAGATTACAAAAGTGGTTTCAGTATATAAAGATGGAAATATAATTCCATCTTGTGGTATTTGTAGAGAATTTATGATGCATTTAGGCGGAGATGTGGAAAATATTGAAATTCTACTGGATAAAGAAGGGCGGACAACAAGATTGATTGATTTGATGCCTGAATATCCACGACATAAATAAATTACGGTTTTTCAAGCCCATCTTAAACTGCCTGATTAAAGAAATTGGAAATGGTATAATCAAAAAAACAATATTTATGAGGGGCGTTGATATGAGTTCGTTATTGCATTCAACCAAAAATACACGAGTGTTACCTACAGGTACAAATCAATATTTTAGAAGTGACTTTCCGGAAAATTTAACGGATGAAGAAATCCAATGGTTATTAGATAATGATATAATTACGATTGTGGACTTGAGGTCGGACGAGGAGATTGCGAAAAAGCCATGCCGCCTTAAAGAGATAGATGGATTCATATATTTTCATCTTCCGGTTACGGGAGGTGGCGATACGCCAAAATCAATTGGACATCTGCATGCAGTATATCGGGAAATGATAGATGATAAAATGAAAAATATTATTAATGTAATTATGAATGCAGAATCTAAAGTTCTGTATTTCTGTACGGCGGGCAAGGACCGCACGGGCGTGGTTTCTGCACTTATTTTGAAACGTCTTGGATTCAGTGATGAAATAATTGTTGATGATTATATGGAGTCTAAAGATAATTTAATGGATATGCTTATTGCATATGTTGATATTCACCCCGAAGTGGATATAGAAATCATTACCCCGCACAGGGATAATATAGAACAATTACTGAAACAGTTATAGGCGTTATCAGGAGGAGGGAACAGGATGAACAGAAATGACATACTGACAGAGCCGTCGAAATTAGTCCGGCTGGAACTAAAAAACGCGGGATTTGATATGGACAAGATTCATATCCCCAAAAGGGTATTTCTGCTGGCGGACAGTCTTTATGACACAATGCTTTCCAAAAATTGCGGGGAATACAAATATCCGCTTGGCGGAGAGCTTTTCGTGTTTCATGAGAACGAAGAAAATGGATTTATCAAAGGTCATATGTGTTCGCCAGCCATTGCCACACAGGCGGAGGATTTGATTGCAGGCGGTGTGGAGGAGCTGATTCACATTGGCTTTGCGGGCGGATTGCAGACGGATATGAAGCCGGGGGGCATTGTGCTGACAGATGGTGCATACAATGACACGGCTGTCGCAAGACTGTATGGATTTGATTACGATATCATTGAATCCACGAAAAGGCTGACAGACGAGATTAGCGGACTGCTCACAAAAAATGGTATTTTATTTAGAAGGGGAAAACACTGGACAACGGATGCAGGGTATCATGAAACATGGGGACAAATCTTAGACTACAGGGAAAAGGGCGCTTTGTGTGTGGAGATGGAAGGCGCTGGTCTTTTTACGATTGCGAACTATAGAAAGTGTTCTGCGTCAGCAGTCTATGTCATCTCGGACGTGACTGGCGGGGGCAGCTGGGAGCTTGGCTGGAGTGAGGGCAGCATTGACGCATCCGTTGACAAGCTAATTGATACGATTATCAGTTCGGTAAGAGGGTAGGACTATAACTGCTGCCGGAAAAAGGAATGCAGATTAAAGGTAGTTTATTTGTAGTGGTGTGATAAGGGAGAAGCATGCAGAATGGAGGCATTGCGGAATTTGTAAAGAGAGAAGATTTAAAGAGTGATTGTGGGTAGAGGGAAAGGGCGTTGACAACAGATAATGGAAATTTTCAATAATACAACAAAAGTGGTTAAAGATGATTTAGAAAATAGGATACAGTCCGGCAGTCGTATATCTATTGCGGCAGCCTGCTTTTCAATTTATGCTTATCAAGAATTGAAAGCACAGCTGGAATCGTGTGATGAACTTCGTTTTATATTTACATCACCGACTTTTGTAGCAGAAAAAACAACCAAGGAGCGCAGAGAATTTTATATTCCGCGTTTAAAACGTGAAAAGAGTCTTTATGGCACAGAATTTGAAGTCCGTTTGCGTAATGAATTAAGGCAGAAGGCCGTAGCAAAGGAATGTGCGGAATGGATTCGGAGAAAGGCGCATTTTAAGTCGAATACCACTCGTGAGGGAATGAATCATTTCCTTGTTGTCGAGGGGGAGGAAGATTCGTATGTATATTCTCCTATGAATACATTTACAACAGTTGACCTTGGCTGTGAACGTGGAAATAATCTGACAAATATAATTACGCGCATGGAAAATCCTGCAAGTATAGAGTTTTTGCATATGTTTGATTCTGTGTGGAATGATGCGGACAAGCTTTCCGATGTTACAGAAGAAGTGGTTGACATGATTTCGACAGTTTATCAGGAAAATTCACCGGAACTTGTTTATTTCATGACTCTTTACAATATCTTCAATGAATTTTTGGAGGATATATCGGAGGATGTACTGCCGAATGAGGCAACAGGATTTAAGGATAGCATCATATGGAATAAACTGTATCATTTCCAAAAGGATGCGGTTCTTGCAATTATAAATAAACTGGAACAATATAATGGATGCATACTGGCAGACAGTGTCGGGCTTGGCAAGACATTCACGGCTCTTGCTGTGATTAAATATTACGAGGGGCGCAATAAAAATGTTCTTGTTCTCTGTCCTAAAAAGTTGTCTGAAAACTGGATGACATATCGAGGAAATCTTATTAATAATTCTTTGTCAGGAGATCGTTTGCGTTATGACATCCTTTATCATACAGACCTTTCAAGAGACAGCGGAAACACGATAATCGGATTGCCGATTGACCGTATCAACTGGGGCAACTATGACCTTGTAGTGATTGATGAGAGCCATAACTTCCGAAATGGAAATGGTACTGACAGCAAAGGTGGTGAAAAGGAAAACCGCTATATGCGCTTGATGAACCGTGTGCTGAAACCGGGAGTAAATACAAAGGTGCTGATGCTGTCTGCAACGCCAGTAAATAACCGTTTTTATGATCTGCGTAATCAGTTGGCGCTTGCCTATGAGGGCAACCCTTCAGAATTTAATGAAAAGCTGAATATTAAATCAGATATAGATACTGTTTTCCGTCAGGCACAAAAGGTTTATAATGCATGGTGCAAGCTGCCGGAAAACGAAAGAACTACTACTGCATTGCTGTCGCGACTTGATTTTGATTTTTTTGAAGTATTGGACAGAGTGACAATTGCACGTTCAAGGAAACATATAAACACATATTATGATGTATCAGATATAGGAACATTTCCCACAAGAAATAAACCAATATCTTTACGCCCCAAACTAACGAACCGACCAAATGCTATTAACTATAGAGAAGTTTTTGAGCTCCTCTCAAAATTGCAGCTGACCATATACACACCGACGATATATATTCTTGCCAGTAAATTGTACAAGTATTTGGATGAAAAAGAAACGGAGAACTTTAGAAAAGGACGTGAGCTCGGTATTCAGAGGCTCATGAGCATAAATTTGTTGAAACGTATGGAAAGTTCTGTACATTCCTTTCTTCTGACAGTACGCCGTATTTATGACTATCTGCAAGATACTTCTCAGATTATTGAGGACTTCATGGCAAACGGCAATGGAAACATTGAAGAAATGAGAGACTTGTCGGCAGTTGCAGAGAATTTTGATGATGATGATCAGAATACGGATTTTTTCAGCGTAGGAAAGAAAGTGAAGATTGATCTGCGCGATATGGACTACATTTCGTGGAAACGTGATATTGATGAGGATTTGAAAAATCTCCGGAAATTGATTCAGATGGTAGGGGATATTACGCCGGAGGATGATTTTAAGCTGAATGAACTACTGCGCGTGATTCGTGAGAAAGTGGCAGCTCCAATTAATACGAATAACAAGAAAATTCTGATTTTTACCGCATTTTCTGATACCGCAGAATATTTATATGAGAATGTAAGCAAGATGGTTCTTTCGGAATTGAAACTGCACACGGCGCTTGTCACTGGTTCTGTTGACGGAAAAACCACGATACCAAGATTTAAGGCTGATATGAATCATGTGCTTGCGTGCTTTTCCCCAAAGTCGAAAGATAAGGATGTATTGTACCCGAATGATAAAGCAGAGATAGATATTCTGATTGCCACGGACTGTATTTCAGAGGGACAGAACTTACAGGACTGCGATTTCTGTGTGAATTATGATATTCATTGGAATCCGGTGCGTATTATACAGCGTTTCGGAAGAATAGACCGTATCGGCAGTAAAAACGGTGTCATCCAGTTGGTGAACTTTTGGCCGGATTTGGATTTGGACGAATATATCAATCTGAAATCAAGAGTAGAAACAAGAATGAAAATTTCCGTCATGACTTCAACGGGCGATGACGATCCAATTAATCAGGAAGAAAAAGGTGATTTGGAATATCGCCGGAACCAGTTGAAAAAATTGCAGGAAGAGAGATCGGAAGAGCACACGTCTGAACTCCAGTCACGG
>CAQBGY010000323.1 GCA_948759685.1 uncultured Eubacterium sp. | reverse complement strand
CTTGCTATTCTTGTCTTTCGACACTCCCGGAGGGTGTGTCGGTGTTCCGATTGCTTATGCAATTTGCTTGGAACACAAAATTTTAAATGAGAATATTAAATCAATATATGGCACAACAAGGGGATTGACAAAAGGGAATACCTGATATATAATGAACGAAAGTTCAAGATTGGGGAATTTAAGATGGCACAAGTGCTTAAGGACGAGATTAGAGAAAATATACTAAAGGCGGCATTACAGGAATTTTTTGAAAAAGGGTACAAGTCGGCAGCTATGCGCCATATTGCAACACAGGCTAAAATTCCCACAGGGCTTATTTATTCTTATTATGAAAATAAAGAAGCGCTTTTTGAAGCAGTTCTTAGACCAGTACTGTATGATTGGGAACGAGTATTAACCTCAGGAGGGGAAGATAACAGTAAGCATATGGATAGCGATATTTATGGACTTAGCAAAGCGGAAACAGAATGTATCTTGAATTTATTTGATCATCGGCAGGAGTTTATCATTCTGATTGATAAAAGTGAAGGTACAAAATATGAGAATGAAAAAGAACGCTTTGTTAAAGATATAGAGGAGCATTTGAATAAACATCGGAATGATGACACAGATGATACAGTCTTTTTGCATATCATCGCCAATAATTTTGTGGACGGTTTGATGCAGATTATGTATCATTACAAAGGAAAGGAATGGGCGGTTATGATACTTCATAAATTATCAAAAATGTATTTGTCGGGAATTGGTCTTTAGACCAATTCCTTTTTTTATTGAACAATATTGAATTTGTGTTCAATATTAGGAAGGAGAGATTTTGTATGATGTTACTACTAATACGGTTATTTATCAAAAATGAGGAAGATATTTTAAATCCTAATGTAAAAAAAGCTTATGCTACATTATCCAGCATTGTTGGGATTACATTAAATCTGCTTTTATGTACAACAAAAATCATAATTGGTTTATTAAGTCATTCTGTTGCAATATCCGCAGATGGATTTAATAACTTGTCAGATGCGGGAACGAATGTAGTATCACTGCTAGGATTTAAGATTGCAAAATTTGGCAAGGGAAGTATGCACCCTTTCGGGCATGGAAGAATTGAGTGGATCATGGGAATATTTGCATCTATAGCTGTGATTCTTATGGGAATAAAACTTGTAGAAACTTCTGCCCAAGCAATAACGAGTCCACAGGCACCTTCGTTTAATGCCGCTGTTGCAATTGTATTGATTCTCTCTATTTTTATTAAGGTTTATATGTATTGTTACAATAAAAAGTTTGCAAAAATTACCGATTCTGAAACTTTAAAGGCAACCGCTGTAGATTGTATTAGTGATTCTTTTGCTACCAGCGCAGTTTTAATTTCGTCTGTTTTTTCTTATATGATGCATTGGAAAATTGACGGCTATTGTGGAGTGCTTGTATCTATATTCATTACTTTTGCGGGCATAAAAAGTTTATGGGAAGTTTTAGGGCGAATTATGGGAAAGGCAGCAGATGAAGATATACTGGAAACTATTTTACAAATGACAAGGGAATATTCAGAAATTATTGCCGTTCATAATCTGATGCTCCATGACTATGGTTTTGGGTATTTTGTTGTTTCAATGCGTGTTGATGGATACAAAAAAGATAATGAGAAGCTTTATGCCGCAGTAAATGAGATTGATTATAGCTTATATCAAAAATTCCATTGTGATTGCTTTATACAAATTGATTATCTTTTGAATGATGAAACAGTCATGGATTATATCAAAGAGAAAATATATGCAGTATTAAAAAAATATAATGCTGAGATCAAAATAGATAATTTCAGGTTGATTGAAAACGGAACTTATACAAATGTGGTATTCAATATGCTCTACCCTTCTGAATTACAGAAAAGAGAAGATGAAATTTATAAGGACATTACAGAGAAAATTGAATCCGAAAATCCGGGGTACCGTACCATAATCAAAGGTATTATACGGCGTGAGCGTTTAAGTTTGCGCTGATAATATAAAAATTTAAACGAGGAGGATATTAAGATGACAGAAAAATCAAATCGTATCTATTTATTAGGGGAGGCAGATGTTGCTTCCGCATTGCTAAAATTAGGTATACCAACAATGGTCGGTATGCTGATTTCCGCTTTATACAATGCCATTGATGCGTATTTTGTAGGTGGCTTGGGAATGAGTCAAATGGGAGCGGTATCTGTTGTATTCCCAATTGTACAGATCATTATAGGTTTGGGAATGATGTTCGGGGCGGGAGCTTCTTCTTACATATCTCGTCTGCTTGGAAAGGGAGATAATGAACAGGCAAATAAGACTGCTTCTACCTCGCTTTTTTCAGGACTTCTTGTAGGGGCAATTATTATAGTAGGAATTATGGTTTTTCTTGACACTGTACTTACTTCACTGGGTGCGACTGAAACGATTTTACCTTATGCAAAAGCCTATGCCCGAATTTATGTAACAGGTTCTATTATAAATGTTTTTACCGTTATGATGAACAATTTGCTTACAGCGCAGGGAGCTACAAAATTCACTATGATTGCTATGCTTACAGGGAGTATTGCCAATGTAATATTAGATCCCATTATGATTTATGGTATGGACTTGGGAATAGAGGGAGCAGCCATTGCTACAGTCATTTCTTTATGTATCAATATGGCAATTTATATTGGATACATAGCAAAAAAGAAAGGTGTTTTAAGGTTTTCGATTAAGAATGTAGCACCTTCAAAAATAATGTATGCAGAAGTTTTGAAAATAGGTATACCCGTACTTTTATTCCAGCTTCTTGCAAGTGCGGCTATGGGAACTGTTAATACGGCATCAAAACCATATGGCGATTATGCAGTAGCAGCTATGGGAGCAGTTACCCGTATTATGACAGTTGTAACCTATGTTATTTTTGGATTTCTGAAAGGATTTCAGCCATTTGCAGGATACAACTTTGGAGCAAAGAAATTTGACAGATTGAAAAATTCTATTAAACTCTGCATGACTTGGTCAACAGTATTTTGTGTAATTGCAGGTATTATCCTTATTGTGTTTGCAAATCCAATTGTGTCTCTTTTTGGAACAGATGCAGAGATGATTGCTTTGGCGGAAACAGCCCTTAGGCTCAATGCAGTACTATTTATTACATTTGGTTTTCAAATGGTATATGCGTCACTATATCTTGCTATTGGCAAAAGTTTAGTGGGAAGTGTGCTGAGTTTAAGCAGACAAGGTATTTTCTTTTTCCCTCTGGTTATCATGTTGCCACATTTGTTTGGCTTGACTGGCGTGATATGGGTACAGCCAATGGCAGACTTTTTAACAACAATCCTTACTATAATTTTTGCAGTCAAAATTAATCGTAGTTTATCTATGGAAATAGCAAAGGAGGGGGAATGAATTGGAGCTAGGAAAATCTAAAGAAGATTATTTAAAGGCAATTTTAATTTTGCAAAAGAAAATAGGTAATGTCCATTCAGTGAATGTTGCTGAATATATGAGTGTTTCTAAGGCAAGTGTTTCTGTGGCAGTAAAGCAACTCCGTAATAAAGGGTATTTGGTGGTGGATGAATCTGGGAATCTGTGCTTTAGCCAAAAGGGACAAAAATTGGCATCACAGGTATATGAGAGATATGATTTTCTGACTAAATTATTTTGTCAATTTGGTGTTCCTGTTGAAATTGCCAGAAAAGATGCTTGCTTACTGGAACACGACATAAGTAATGAAAGTTTTGAAAGATTGAAATGTGTATTTGCCTAGCATATTAAAATGATAACTCCGAGCGGCGATGTCGCTCGGAATACCAAACATCATAAAGGAACGATTATATGGGGTTCTTTTTTAAAAGTGCCCTACCTGTTGCTAGCAAAACAGACCGTTGATATGTATCGCATTGATTAAATATCTGTATCATTTCTTGATAGTCAGGATCAGTCTGGTCATTATTGGGTGTGATATAGGAATCGGCTGACATATTCAATGCTCGCATAATTTTACAGAAAAGCGGAATACTTGGATTCCCCTTACCATTTTCAAGGTTTTTATAATATTGTGGATGGCAGTCGATCATTTCAGCAACTTCCTCTTGCGTGAGCTGGAGCCTGTTGCGGTGTTCCTTCATAAGTTCGCCTAAAGTTTTGGCTGTGCTCGCCATAGTTATTCACCTCCGAGATTTCTTTGTAAGTAGTGTATAACGATACCTTGAAAAAGTGAAAAGTGTAAGAAAGTAAATATAAGTAGTGTATTAAGCTACACAAGCACTCAGAGTTTCTTACGGATTAAAAAAAACATAATCCGTAGGAGACCTTTTTGAGTGCTTTCTATTTCCAAGCGGATTATGCGGAGAATTACCATGCGCAAAGTCCGGTATAGGGGAAGTATATATTTGTCAAAAAAATCTATATCTGTGTAATTCTCAAAAACACCCTTGCAAGTAGTCTTAGAGATTACTTGTTCGTAACTGTATATCTTATAGATAAAGAACGTCCAATAGGCATTAAGCCTGTCCGGGCGTTTTTTATATACAAAAAATTTTTTAAAAATTTTTTGCTCCCACCCGAACATCAGCCTACCGCCATTTGGCAGATACAACGGAAAGGGGAAAGGCGAATGCCTTTGTCATGTCACAACGGGGGAGGAGGTGAACCCGTATGGAGAAGCCTTCTTACCATGATGAACTGACAATCAGGCATCGCTTTGACCGCCTGTGCCAGATGTCGCTG
>CAQBGY010000322.1 GCA_948759685.1 uncultured Eubacterium sp. | reverse complement strand
TGAGCAGAGAGGAAGGCGGGAAGGTGAACAGATTGGCAGGCAGGAAGGCGAGCTAAAAAAAGCCAAGGAAAGTGCGAAGAAGCTGTATGAGATGGGGCTTGCGATCGAAGAGATCGCACAGGTAGTTGATTACCCAGTGGAAGTAGTAAGGGAATGGTCTGAGATGGCATGACCACCAACAAATGGATACGGTAAAAAGGAAAGGCATATTTGTTCCGGTACAGGAATGGATATGCCTTCCCTTTTTCTGTTGCATAAAATCATGCCAAAGGGAAAGCCCCGCCATGATAAACCGAAGGAATTTTTCCTACAATATATAGAAAGGGGGAAGTATGGCAAAACGGGATGACCGCATTATCACCTCTGTTTACTTGACAAGGGAAATGTGCGAACAGGTAGATCGGATGACAGCCCGCGGACATATCTCACGGAATGAACAGATCCGCCGCTATATCGAAAAAGGACTGGATGTGGAGGGTTACCGACAGAATATTGATTTTATCGCGGGAATTATCCGGCAGGAACTTCAGGCAGTCTATCAAATCGAGGACATCAAGGCAGCGGTAGAACAACAGGCGAACCGGATTGCAAAGATGCACATGAAATCGGGGAAAGTGGATGCTGCCGCTTTTTTCTTGTTGGTCAAAGTGCTGATGAATATGGCACAGGAGGGAACAGCCGACCAGTTTGACCAGATGTTAAGCAATGCTATTGCATTAGGAGTGGACTATATGCAGAAAAAAGATTTCCAGGTCAATAGCTTTTTATACGATACGGACAACCTACGGGAGATCGCAGGCAAATTATAGAGGGGGAAAGATTGGCTGTATCCAGAAAAGCAAGCGAAAAGAACAGGTCGGAAAAGACCAAAAAATAAACTGAGATACTGATAAGGGGGAATGAAGCATGGAACAATTTGCATTATTTATCCGGCAGGTAAAAAATAGGATACGCGATTTTTTACCGGAAGAATATCAGTCCGCAGTGGTAACTGCCCAGAGTACGCCCAGGAATAATGATAGGATGGGAGTGAGCCTGATCATCCAGAAGGAAGGGCAAACGTTCCCGTTCGCATTTGATCTGGGGCAGTATTATCAAATGCGATTAAACGGGGATACCGAAGAAATGGTACTGTCGCAGATTGCAGACGAGTGTGTCAAGCAAAACCAGAAAGAACAGGATTTGCTGGATTTTGAGAAGATAAAAAACAGGCTTTGGATGCAACTTTTAGCGAAAGAAAGTAATCAGGAACGACTGAAAAGCTGTCCTTATAAGGAAATTGAGGGAACTGACCTTGTAGCAACCTTCCATTTACATACAAATAACGAAAAGGACAGTACAGAAGGGATTTTGGTTGTAAACGGGCTGTTGGAACAATGGGGACAGGACGTAGATTCCCTTTATAGGGAGGCTTTGCAAAACATGCAGCATCAGATGCCAGTCCAAATAAAAAATCTAAATGATTTCCTTTTAAGCGGGGAAGCGAACCAGAAGCCGGAACAAGTATCCTGTAATCCTGTGGAACTGTACGTTATGACCAATGCAAAAGGAGAATATGGGGCGGCAACCCTACTGTATCCAGAAGTATTACAGACACTGGCGGAAAACAGTAATGGCGACCTCTTCATCCTTCCGAGCAGCATCCATGAGGTGCTGGTTATGAAAGCAGATGGCGGGATGGAAGCAAAGGAATTGCAATATATGGTAATGGAAATTAACCGTCAAGAAGTCCGACCGGAAGAAGTCCTCTCCGACCAGGTGTATCGATATGGTCGGGAGAGCCAAAGTATTTCGCTGGCAGCCACAAGGGAAGAAACCGAGGAATTGTTAAGGGGATATTTCCCTTTGGAGATGCAAGGACATCCGGGCGTACAGGAATTGTTGGATATGGAATCGGAACAATGTTTGAGGGGGTGCATTTTTGTAAAGAACAGCCGCAGGGGGAGTTTCAATTTGTAGTGTATGATTTTGGGGGTGATGCTAATAGGTGGCGCGGGCAGCGTGGACTTTTGGAAAAGGCAGGACAAAGGCTGCTTGTATGTGGTACGAAGCCGCATGAACTGGGGTTCTCTGCGTGGCTGAAAAGGGAGTTTGCAGGGATGGGGGCATGGCTGCTCTGCCCGTTTGTGGCAGAAGGAATCCGGGAGGAATTGATAAAGGTGTTGCAGGATGGGCAGCATAGGGTCGAATTCCTTGGTTATCAGCCAGAATTGATGGACGGCGGGGGTAATGCAGGGGTGTACCGGAAAGTTGTGGCAGAGTATACTATGGAAGCATAAGAGGGAAAAGCCATACAAGATAGGAAAAAGTGTCCTGTATGGTTCTCTTTCGCTGTATTGAAATGAAAAATAGGAGGAATTTAGGATGGCAACAAAGCAGGTGAAATTAAAGGAGATAGCATACGCAAGCAATCTGAAAAGCAGGGCGTTATCCGTATTGATCTACCTGATCGACCGTTCCAACCAGGAGTTGACTTGTTTCCCAGCAATCCCAACAATGGCGGAGCAGCTCCATATCTCGATCTCGACGGTAAAGCGTGCATTAAGGGAATTGGTGGAAGCCGGGTATATCTGCAAGGACGCACGTTATAGGGAAAAGAACCGGGGGCAGAGCAGTAACCTGTATACACTGATACTGCAAAATGAGAACATAGAAGAAAAGAAGAAGGATTGTCCAGAGAATGGGGAGTGTTTAGGGCAGGCTTTGGAAAGTTCCTTTGATTCTAATGGTAAAGCTGGGAAGGAAGTAGCTATTTTAAAAACGGCTTCAAAGGAAGAGGATACAGAGCATATAAGTTTTGACAGTATATTAAGAAAAAAGAGAAAAGTAGGAGAATGCTTATTGGAAGGTTGTCCGCTTGGAACTTCAAAAGCCGTTTTAAAACAAGATACTTCAAATATACAAAGAAATTTGGGTGGTAGTGATCCAAAGTATTGTGTTTATGGAGGTTGTAATTTTATATCAAGTGTTTATTGTGATAGATCAAAACAAAGTACGGATGTGATTTGTATAGAATTTCCTGCTTTGTCTGTGAACGGGGGAGGGGGTCAATTTGAAATCCCCTTGAACTATCCAATTAAGATTTAGAAAAGCGGAAAGTGTTATATAATAAGGTTTACTATGCTCTAAACTTATAATCGAAGTGCATTTTATTTCACTCATAGAGAAATAAAATATAACTTTTTCTTTTAATATATACAACATAAATCTGCGGAAAGTTCGTATTCATAGGATATCTTTTTAAAATGACTGATTTTAAAATGACTGAGTTCAATTTTCTCTAAAAAAATTACAAGAAAATACAAAAGGGATTGAGTTATTGTTGTAAATGTGATATATTAAACCCATTCCAAATTTATGGAGGGTGAATCATGCGGATTGCGATTGTAGATGATGAGGGGAGTTTTGCTAAGGATGTAAAAAAAAATATAGAAAAATATTTTTCAAATCAAAAGAAAGTAGTGGAGATAAAATGTTTTTGTGCCAATTCTATTCTTGACGAAATAAAAATACAAAATTATTACGATGTTTATTTGCTTGATATAGAAATGCCAGAAATCAATGGAGTAGAGTTGGCAAAAAAAATTAGAGACTGGAATATTGACGCAAAGATTGTATTTCTGACAGCATATGAGAATTATGCCCGTAGTGGTTATAAAGTTAAGGCTTATGATTATATTTTAAAAGATTCATATCAAGAGGAACTTTTTTTGATATTAGAACAAATATGGAAAGAAATTAAAGAAAATCAGGAAGAATATTATATTATTCCTTCAGGTAACGAGGAATGTAAATTTTATATCAATGATATTTTATATTTAAGTAAAGAAAAACAGTATACTATATTTCACTGTAAAAATGAAATATTACATAGAGAAAGAAAAGCAATACAAAATGTCTTGAAGCATTTACCGAAAGATAGATTTGTAGGAATAGATAAGGGAATGGCAGTCAATCTGAAATATGTTACGCAATTTGAAAAGTTTGAAATCACACTTGAATCAGGAAAAGTACTTAACATTAGCAGACGTTTGCGATCCGTAGTACAGGAAAAACTAATAGATTATTGGGGAGAATTGAGTTAATGGTTTTCTATTATGTTTGTGACTATATCAATATAGCAACAAAAACTTGGTTAGCATTACAAGTTGTGGATGGGATATATGAAGCTAGGCAAAGTAAAAAGCAGATTTTTATGAAACAAATAATAGCAATTACTTTAGCAGCATTGCTTCAAATAATAAATGAAATTTATATGCATTTGCCATTTTCTAATAATTTATTGTTGATTATAATTATTATTGGTATTATAATAAGTGTATCTTGTTACAAATGTAATTTATATAATGCATTATGGGTAAACTTGTTGACAGAGGTAAGTTTAGCACTTGTTGATTTTTTTATTCTAACTTGTGTATATTTAACCGTTGATTGGTTAGGCGGAAGAAAAGACATATTATTGTTTGCTGGTATATGGAGAGGATGCTACCTATTTATATATGCAATTTTGCTATTACCAGTTGGATATAAATTAAAAAGTTGGTTGATCGGAAAAAAACAAGAAATTCTTCGGCATCGAAATAAAGCACTAATTTTGGGGATTCTTTTGTTGCCCTGTATGGTTTATTTCCAGAAAATTTATTTGCAGGAGATGGTAAATATTTTATTTTACCAATGGTGTTTCTTTTTTTTAACTTTTCTGTTGATGGTTGTGATATTGAATGAAAATA
>CAQBGY010000321.1 GCA_948759685.1 uncultured Eubacterium sp. | reverse complement strand
CAGACAGAAAAAAATCCTTTTATTGCAAAAATGTTTGTATTTATGGGACATATCGTGCGGGGCGAAGACGTACCAGAAAAACTTCGTAAGCTGGCAGCTTCAGTAGATACGATTGCATTCTGCCAAAACTGGGTGAAGGCAGGGCAAAAAGACGGAAGCATTCGCAAAGGAGATGTCATGTCGCTGTCAAATATGTATTGGTGTGCGGTACATGGAATTATGGAACAGTATACTTTACATCCGGATATTCCTTTGCCGGAACCGGAGTGGATGGTGGGTATGCTGCAAAATGATAAAGAACAATTTAGTTCAAATAGTTTATCTATGGAGGGAAACGATGAGTGAAAACAAAAAGAGAATTGTAATTGTAGGTGGCGGTATTGCTGGATTGTCAGCAGGAATTTATGGAAAACTTGCAGGTTATGACGTGGATATTTATGAAAAAAATCCAGTTGCTGGCGGACAGTGTATGGGGTGGAACCGGAAAGGATGCCATATTGACAATTGCATTCATTGGCTTACTGGAACGAAAAAGGGGACAGCACTCCGAAAAGTATGGGAAACCGTTGGAGCATTAGATGAACATACGGAATTTGCGGATTGTGACAGTTTTTATACAAGTATCAAAGGGGACTCGCAAGTAACATTGTGGAAGGATTTGGAAAGGACGAAGTCGGAATTGCTCAAATTGTCCCCTGAAGATGCGGTGGAAATAGAGAAATTTATAGAGCATGTGAAATATGCGGCGGAATGTGAAATACCAGCCGAAAAACCTATGGATGCTATGGGAATCATGGATTATATCCATATGGGCGTTTCAATGGCGAATATGCCAAAGGTGATGAAAGAATATGGCTCCATTGATTTGGAGGAACTGTCCAAGCGGTTTAAACACCCTGCTTTAAAACAACTATTTACAGATTATTTGCCAAAAGAATATGTTGCAAGTTCATTTCTCGTTTCTTATGCCAGTATTACATCTGGCAATGGCGAGATCCCAATGGGCGGTTCTCTGGCAATGGTAAACCGTATGGTGAACCGTTTTTTACGGCTGGGCGGGAATTTGCACTACAATGCGCCTGTTGTACGGATTCTTATAGAGAATAAAAAAGCAATAGGAATCGAAATAGCAGATAAAGAAAAGGTATTAGCGGATTATATTATTTCATCAGTGGATACCATGGAGATGTTTGGCAGGTTAATCGGGAAAAAGTATATGGATGCAAAATGGCAGTCCTGTTATGCTGATCATGAAAAATATCCTCTTTTTAGTGCTGTTCAGGCAGCATTCGTGGCAGATGGGGAAGCGTATGACAGAAAAGGTACTATTTTCTTTGACTGTAGTCCTTTTGAAACAGGCGGAAGGAAAGTGGAGAGGATTTCAGTGAAAAGTTATGAATATGAACCGGAATTTGCTCCAGCAGGGAAAATAGTGATTCAAGTAAATGTCCCGCAATTTGATAAGGACTATTTATACTGGAGGAGTCTGACAAAGGAGGAATATGAGAACCGGAAAAAGGAAGCAGCAAAGGCAATAGAAGAACGGCTGCAAATACAGTTTCCCGATCTTCAAGGGCATATGGCATTTCTTGACTGCTGGACACCGATTACTTATGAACGGTATTGTAACGCATATCATGGAGCATATATGGGATTCATTACAAGAAAAGGTGTAAAGTCCTTTCGTGTGAAAGGACTTTTAAAGGGGGTAAAAAACCTGTATATTGCCAGTCAGTGGATTATGGCACCAGGAGGACTTCCGGTAGCAGTAACGGCAGGGAAGTTCGCTGTGTGGCGGATTGCCCGCAAAGATAAAAGAAGGATAGATTATAATAATTAAACTAAGAATTAAGGCGGGAAAGCGTTTGTTGGAAGAAAACCAATGAACGCTTTTCTGTTTTTAAAGGCAGGATTTCACTGCCGCTCCCCACCAGTCCTGACTTCATTTCAAGTACAGCGGAGTTTCAGAAATGGAGGACAGGATATTGATAAATATAAATAAAGAAAACAAGACAATAAAGCAGTTTGTGAAGTTATGCCGCATTGCTTTAAAGTATGAAAAAGTCAATTATTACAGCGAACGGAAACGGATGGCGGAACGGGAATCACATATTGAAATGTTTTCCGAAAAGCAGTTGGAGATGATTGACAAAGTTTTTGATACTTACCATGCCGATTATTTCCAAATCATGGGATATGAAATCGGCATTGTAGACGGGGATTTGGCACAGGCATTAAGGGAGATGCCGGACAGGCAGATGCAGATTGTCCTGATGTATTATCTTGTCGGGTTGAAAGACAGGGAGATTGGGGAAATTTTTGGTCTGGCGAAAAGCAGTGTTTGTAAGTTGAGGCATGATGCAATAAAAATGCTCCGACGGCTGATGGAGGAATTATATTATGGATAATCAGTATAAAGGCAAGGATATTTCCTTTGAAACACTGGAAAAGGCAGTGAATGGCGATTACTTTGCCATGCAGGAAGTGATCAGGCTGTTCAAGCCGTACATGGCAAGGCTAAGCGTTGAGGAAGGCAGATTTAATGGGGAACTGTTTGAAAGGCTTGTGCGGAAACTTATGTTTATAACAGTCCGGTTCAGGACTGACTATGACGAGAAGTAAACAGGTGTTACAAGGCACAGGAGGGGACATTCAGCATTATGGGTGTCCTCTTTTGTGTGCCTGTATTTCTATATAGTATTAACAGCGTTACGGGCAGGGAGGAAGTGAAAAAATGAGTGAAAATAAATTAAGGAGCAGGGATGCGATTGAGGAAGAATTAAAGAAAACAAAAGCCGAGTTTACCATTGCGAAACACAGGGAAATGAAGTTGCGCAACCAGATAAAAGGTATGACGGAAAAGGAGCGCCGACACCGCAATATTGTATGGGGAAGCCACTTTGAATATCTTCTCAGGGAAAAGCTGGATGTTCCCAAAGAACAGCTTGCTGCTCTGAATGATGATGCGGTAAAGGATATTCTGAATGCGTTGTTTGCGGACTTATCTTTTCGCCGGACTATGCAGAATATTTTGACAGAAAAAGTAAAACCACAATCCCCGACGGAATGAAATTATCTGCCGAAATGTGGTGGACGGAACTGCAAAACTTTGTGGGCAGATAAAGGCTGCTTTTTAGCCTTTATCTGAACGCAAAGTCCACTAAAGGGTAGGGCGGAACGCCCGTAGGGGAATTGTCGTTTCCCCTGTTGTCTGCCGCAAGGCAGGCAAAGCCCCGCAGGGCGCACACACGCAAGGCGTGTATAAGTGCGCCCTATCCAAGAACTCGGATAGGGCGCATTATCCGAGATAAAAACTTATCCGAGGTAAATTGATTAAATCCGATGAATACAGCATTTGAAAACGATTATCTCGGATAATTAACCCCGCTTTCAATTGTGGGTGATTTGTACTTATCCGAGATAATTGGGTAAATCACACCTTTGCCTCTGATAATTTTTGAAATGGCAGTTGCTCTTTTCATAAATAATTATCCGAGGTAATTTCTTTGAAAGCCTTTCATATCGGCAGCTTTGAGAGTTACTTCGGATAATTGGAAATCTCGGATAATGCGCCCTTGTCAAACGCAGCTACGCTGCGCTCTCCGTCGGGGATAGAAAATAGCGCTTGATTATACGTTTACAAACTGTGATGAAACGCACCCCTGCGCCAAATATGCACGCCACTATGTGGAACACTTTGCAGAATTTCAGAAAAACGGTCAGGGGTTATTGTTCTGGGGCAACGTGGGAACGGGCAAGACATTTCTTGCAGGCTGTATTGCCAATGCGCTCATGGAGAGAAATATCCCTGTGCTGATGACAAGTTTCCCGAAACTGTTAAATGCACTCGGAGGGCTGTACAGCGGCGAAAGGAATGAGTATCTGAAAAGCCTGAACCAGTACAGGCTTCTTATCATTGACGATTTAGGCGTGGAACGTGACACTCCCTATGTGCTGGAAACGGTTTATCTTGTGATTGATGAACGCTACAAAAGCGGGAAACCGTTTATCATTACAACAAACCTGTCACTGGAAGAACTGCGCAATCCGGCAGATTTGGAACATGGGCGCATCTATGACCGCATCATGGAGAGGTGTGTTCCTGTTGCTTTTTCAGGGAAAAATTACCGGACAGACAAAGGCAGGAAGAACATGGTGAATACTTCGGGCATTTTAAGAAGATGAAACAAACAGCGTGAAATTCTTGAATTTGAGGTAAAAAAATGATATGATAAAGACACAAAAAGGAAGGAATTAAAATATGGCAAATATATATGATGGGGCATTCCGGACAATCCTCAATGACTGCCGGAAGCTGATAATCCCCGTAATCAATGAAATTTTCGGCGAAACATATACAGGGGACGAAGAAATCCGATTTTTCCCCAATGAACATTTTTTAGACCAGCAGGACGAAGCGGACAAGGAACGGATTACGGATACAAATTTTACGGTTTACGGGAAGATACCAAAGAAATACCATGTTGAGTGTGAAAGCAGCCTGCCGGACGGAAGAATCACCATAAGGCTCTTTGAGTATGACGCGCAGATAGCACTTGACGAGGGCGAGGTCACGGAGGAAACGCTGACAGTGACATTTCCCAATACGGCGGTTCTGTATCTCCGTACTTACAAAAAGACACCGGACAAAATGAAGTATGTGATTATTACGCCGGGTGGAACGGTTCAGTATGACATACCGATTATGAAAGTACAGAAATATTCACTTGACGATATTTTTGAA
>CAQBGY010000320.1:1031-4761 GCA_948759685.1 uncultured Eubacterium sp. | reverse complement strand
ACCGTTCCAGTAAATTTTCATAAACAGTCTTCCCTTCTAAAGATGAAGTATATGAATTGATTTTACCGAAATGGAGTGATAATATACTTCTAAAGATGAAGTGCAGTAAAACAGGGGGAGAGATATTTATGGAAATGGGGAATACTGGATACAGAAAGATATGGCAAAGGAGATTTTTATTATGAGTGATGTATGGTTAAAGGTTTCACAGTTTTTAGGCAGCTTAAATGGAGAAAATATAAACAGGGAAAGCTATGTGCGCACCCCGGAATATGTTAAAGCGCTGGAAGCATGGAAGGAAACCGAGCAGGAATGGGAGGCATTTCTGGAAACTTTATCTGAAGGACAGCGGGAAAAAGCGGAAGAAATGAAGGAGTGCCTGGAGGACTTTGCATCCGCCCAGGAGAAGCGTGCTTATATCCAAGGATACGCAGACTGCGTACAGGTGCTGTATTCACTGCTATTTGCGCAATGCTGTACTAGTCTTGTGTATGAAAAATATAAGTGCGAAACATGAATAAAGATTGTGAGCCAGAAGTGATAACTCTGGCTCACAGAAGTAATTTTGATTCTGATTGCTTCTGGCATCGACATGAAATATCAAGTAGCAGTATTAAATGTGGCGTTGCCATATCAGTGGTTCGTAGCGCCTTTTTAGCAGTTTTACGACATCGTCTGCCGGAAGCCGCTCTACCGATTCATCATATATGCCAGGAATGGTACCGAAGGTGTAGGTCTTTTGAAAATCTGTCATGGTTTTCAGATGTTTCAGCGCTTTTGTTTTAGTTGCGTCTTTGTGGTAGATTTTAAGGTAGGTATAGCCAGGGTAGTCTTGGGAGGAATAGCACAGGAACTTATACTGTGTAGCATCTTTTCGGACTGTCAGTGTTTGATAGGCGGCCTCTATTTTTTCTGTCAGATCCACAGCCATGATGTAGACTACGGGTTCCCCTTCAGGCAGGGGATGATGGATATAATTTCTATAAGGGGAACGGCGCAGTTGTTCATAAATTTGGCATGCTCCTGGATTGTTTAGCTGTTGAAAATAGATAAAAACATTATCATTATCAACAACGTTCTGAAAACTTTCCAACCCTATGGATTGCAACGCATGCACGATTTCTGATGCCTGTCCATAGGACATTTCACATTTATAAGGATAACTGTTTTTTAAGGGATCGTAAATAACGGCTCCGTCCATCAGGATCACTGGGAACCTCAGACGAATGCCCTGTGTAGCCTCTAAAAAGGAGGCAGGTGTGCGCATAGTCATAATAGTGAAAGGGAGTCCTTCTTCTAACATTCTGTTTAACTCTACCCGGCTGAAATCTGATAGATGAGAGTCTCGTGTTAGAAGTACTTCATCCAGCCCTGTCACGAAAAGAGTATCCTTTTGTCTATGATGGGGCAACTGAAAATTGTTGACCAGCATACCAATGCCAACTCCCAGTAGAGTGTCCACCACACGATTTACTACAAACAGGCAAGGATTTTCGTCTCCGATATGTACCATGGTGATGCTGAGGTACACCACACAGGAAAAATAAGCCGCACTTTGCAATTTTAATACTACAGCCGTATACAGGGAAGCCATAACGCATAGTGCCACAACGGCGCAATAACAGGCATAGGGGAGTTGCAGTGGCAATAGAAATTTATACTGCAGTAAGATCGTCAGCAGACCATATAGGGCACCGATAAAAGTACCGCAGATTCGCTGTTTTGCTATAGATTTACTGCTGATGCGGTCCGGCTGCATACATTGCAGTGCCGCCAGTGCTATATAGAATAGAATACCACTGCGGCAATTGATTTGGTAAATCAGAAAGCAGAGTAGAACAGCCACGCCGGATTTAATGATGCGTGCGCCTATCTTGGGAAGGTATATTTTTCTCATAGGTAAGTTCCCCTTTAAGCCTGTTATTATATTTGCATTTCTAATCAAACAGACTCTATTTACATGATGTCCTCTTACAACTGCGCCACATCTACCAGCGTGAGCCTTTTACTTGCGTTCTCCAGACTTGTGACCAGCGCCTTCGCCGTGTCCATGGCTGTGATACAGTTGACCCCGGTCTCAATGGCGATACGGCGGATCAGGAAACCGTCCCTGCTCTTGTCCCGCCCCTGGGTGGGGGTATCAATGACCAGATCGATTTTGTGTCCTAGTATCAGATCCATAACCGTGGGGGACTCCTGGGAAATTTTGTTCACTTTCCTGGCTTTCACGCCCGCCTCGTTTAATGCCGCAGCTGTGCTCTTGGTGGCATAGATGGTATAGCCCAACTTCTCAAAGCGCCTGCCGATTTCAATGACCTCATGCTTGTCCGCATCTTTTACTGTGATGATTATGTTCTTGTGTTTGGGAAGGTTCACTCCCGCACCCAAAAACGCCTTGTAGAGAGCCTCATTGAAATCCTTTGCAATCCCCAGACATTCCCCGGTGGACTTCATCTCCGGTCCCAGGCTAATCTCCGCACCTCGTATCTTCTCAAAGGAGAACACTGGCATTTTGACGGCATAATACTCCGCCTCTGGCTGTAGACCTGGAATGTACCCCAGTTCTCTTATGGTTCTGCCGATGATGACCTCCGTGGCCAGATCCACAATGGGAATCCCTGTCACCTTGCTGATATAGGGCACCGTTCTGGAGGAGCGAGGATTGACCTCGATGACATACACCTCTTCGCCGATGGCGATAAACTGAATATTGATCAATCCCTTTACATGCAGGGCCCTGGCCAGTCTCGCAGTGTAATCCGCAATCTTTTCTTTCACGGCGTCCCCGATGGTAGGAGCGGGATACACGGAAATACTGTCCCCGGAGTGAACTCCCGTCCGCTCAATATGCTCCATAATACCGGGAATCAAAATATCCGTGCCGTCACATACGGCGTCCACCTCAACCTCCTTGCCCATCAGATATTTGTCCACCAGAATGGGGTGATCCTGGGCAATGCGGTTGATAATCTCCATGAACTCCTCAATCTCGGCGTCGGAGATGGCAATCTGCATCCCCTGACCGCCCAGCACATAGGAAGGGCGCACCAGCACCGGATATCCCAGTCTGTTGGCAACCTCCTTCGCCTCCTCGGCGGTATAGACCGTGCCGCCCGCCGCACGGGGAATCTTCGTCTGCTCCAGTATCCTGTCAAACAGCTCCCTGTCCTCCGCAGCATCCACATCCTCCGCCTTGGTGCCAAGAATCGGCACACCCATCTTCATCAGGCTCTCGGTCAGCTTGATAGCCGTCTGCCCGCCGAATTGCACCACCGCTCCGTCGGGATGTTCAATATTTACAATTGACTCCACATCCTCCGGCGTCAGCGGCTCAAAATATAACTTGTCCGCAATGTCAAAGTCCGTGCTCACCGTCTCGGGATTGTTGTTGATGATAATCGTCTCATAGCCCGCCTTGGAAAACGCCCATGTGGCGTGCACGGAACAGTAATCGAACTCGATGCCCTGGCCGATGCGGATGGGGCCGGAACCCAGCACCAGCACCTTTTTCCGCCCTTCTGTCCTGCGGGCTTCACACTCACCGCCGAACACAGAGTAATAATAGGGCGTGGAAGCGGCAAACTCCGCCGCACAGGTATCCACCATCTTGTAGACCGCAACAATACCGTTGTCGTAACGCAGCTTTTTGATCTCCTCCTCCGGCACGCCCGTGAGCCTGGAAATCACATTGTAGATCGGAAGAGCACACGTCTGAACTCCAGTCACGGAC
>CAQBGY010000320.1:0-1021 GCA_948759685.1 uncultured Eubacterium sp. | reverse complement strand
CGTGAGCCTGGAAATCACATTGTCCGGGAATTCAATCCGCTTTGCCTCCCGCAGAAGCTCCACTGTGAGAGGACCTTCCTTAAGAGCCTGCTCCATCTCCACCAAAATGGCAATCTTGTCAATGAACCAAACATCTATCTGGGTGAGTTCGTGTATGGTATCGTAATCCATACCCTTGCGGATGGCCTCCGCAATCACGTAAATCCGCTGGTCATCCACTTTTTTCAGGCGCTCCTTCAGCTCATCCACGGACAGGGCGCTGAAATCGTAACTGAGCAGGCAGTCCACATGCTGCTCCAGAGAACGGATCGCCTTCATCAGCGCGCCCTCAAAATTATTACAAATGCTCATCACTTCGCCCGTGGCCTTCATCTGGGTGGTCAGCGTGCGCTTTGCCGTGATAAATTTATCGAAAGGAAGTCTCGGTATCTTTACCACACAATAATCCAGCGTGGGCTCAAAGCTTGCATAGGTTTTGTGGGTGATGGCGTTTTTGATTTCATCCAGGGTAAATCCCAGCGCAATCTTGGCCGCCACCTTGGCAATGGGATATCCGGTGGCCTTGGATGCAAGCGCGGAGGAGCGGCTCACACGGGGATTCACCTCAATCACACAATATTCAAAGCTGGTAGGATGCAGCGCAAACTGCACATTGCACCCTCCGGTAATCTGCAGTTCGTTAATAATCTTGAGGGCGGAGGTTCGAAGCATCTGATACTCCTTGTCGCTCAAGGTCTGGGAAGGCGCTACCACGATACTGTCCCCGGTATGCACACCCACAGGGTCAATATTCTCCATATTACATACGGTGATGCAGTTGCCCATGCTGTCCCGCATAACCTCATACTCGATTTCTTTCCAGCCCACGATACAGCGCTCCACCAACACCTGTCCTACGCGGGACAGACGCAGCCCGTTCTCCAGAATCTCCTCCAGCTCCGCCTGGTTATGAGCAATGCCGCCGCCGGAGCCGCCCAGAGTGTACGCCGGACGAAGCACCACGGGATAGCCGATGGTGTTA
>CAQBGY010000319.1 GCA_948759685.1 uncultured Eubacterium sp. | reverse complement strand
GGCGCACACCAGCCGAGGGATGCAGATACAACTTCTGGACATAATGTCCAGAAGTTTAAGCAGCCAGAATCTGCTAATGGTTCTGTAAAGCAGAATGTTTCAAAGCAGAAAGACAGACCGGACAGTGCCGGTGTGCGGGATAACCGCAGCGGTTTTCAGGGCGAAACATGGAAAAATACCGGGCAGAAAGCAAAATCCAGTCAGAAAAAACGCAGACAGCAGGGGAAGTTCCGGAAAGAAAACAGTCTTACGGGACAGAAAGAGAAGCCTGACAGTAACAATGCTGACAGTAAAACAGAAAGCGGTTTTTCAAAGGAGCAGAATGCCTTTACGGAGGATAGCGGGGGCGGACAGACCGAAGAAACAAAAGAGTCCGGGGACGATTACCGCCGCAGGGACACTTACCACCAAAGCGAAAAAAAGGGCAGATACCGCAGGCGGGAACATCAGGACAGGGAACGCACGAAAACATCTGATTTCGGGCGTGATTTCCAGACAAAGGAACATGATTTCACAGAAAAAAATACCTTTGCAGAGAGTGCGGAGCCGGAGTTTCATGGAAGCAAAAAATTAGACAGGCTGCAAAAAAAAGCGGAGAAAGCCGGGAAAAAGACCGAAGCCGCAAGGAGGAAGCTGCCAAAGAAAAAGGAATATTCCTTAGAGCGTGTCTTTGATGAAAAGACGGGCAGGGCGAAATATGTGCTTGCCGCAGTGGTAAAGGAAAAGCCTTTTAAGGAGGATAACCCGGTAAAGAAGATGGCGGGCAGAACCGGATCGGAGTTTACAAACTTTGCGCATGGCAAGGTTGCCGAAGTGGAAAAGGAAAACTCCGGCGTGGAGGGCGCACACAAGACGGAACAGAAAGCCGAAGATACTTACCGATTTGTAAAGCGGCATTATAAGAACAAAGAACAGCGGCAGCGTAAGAAAGTGGCGAAGCTGGAGAAAAAACAGTTTAAAAAGGAGGTCAGTTTCCGCTACCAGAAGTTTTTGGAAGAAAATCCGGAAATGCAGGAAAAGACCTTAAAGAAACAGTTGCAGAAAAGGATGCAGAAACAGCGCATCAAGCGTGAATATGCAAAAGCAAGACGGGCGGGGCAGGCGGCGAAGAATACGAAGGAAGTGGCGGTTAAATCAGCTAATTTTACCACAACAGTTGCGAAGAAATTACAGGAGATAGCGGCAAAACACGCCTCACTCCTTGTGACAGTTGCAGCTTTTGGGGTTCTTCTCATTATGATAATGACTTCCATATCGTCCTGCGGGGCGATGTTCTCGGAGGGCATGAGTACCACGCTGGCAGGGAGCTACATGAGCGTCCCGGCAGAGATTGACGCTGCGGATTTAGCTTTTTCGGAGCTTGAAATGGAATTGCAGAAAGAGATTGATTCCATAGAAACGGATTACCCGGACTATGACGAATACCGCTATAACCTTGATGCAATCGGGCATGACCCGTTTGCGCTCATCAGCTACCTTTCCGCAGTCCATACGGAATTTACGGCGGCAGACGTGCAGGGCGAGATCGAGAGCCTTTTTGACGAGATGTATGAGCTGACCTTAAACCCTACAACGGAAACGAGGACAAGGACAGTTACAAAGACAGGCACACGCACCGTAACCAATGCTGACGGCACAACAAGTACGGAAACCTACACTTATGAGGAGGAAGAAGAATATACCGTAACCATACTGGAAGTCACGCTGACCGCAAAAGACTTAAACGTGGTCGCTGCCGGACACATGGACAGCGAACAGAAAGAGATTTTTGCACTTTATAATGAAACGCATGGACTGACACAGCAGTTTTACACACCTTTAGATTTATATTGGTATAACTATGTGAGCAGCTATTACGGCTACCGCATCAATCCTGTAACGGGGGCTGAACAGTTCCACAGGGGCGTTGACATTGCAGTGCCGACAGGAACAGGTGTCCTTGCGGCGATGGATGGCACAGTCACGACAGCCGCTTATGACAGTTATTATGGGAATTATGTCGTGATTGAGGACAGCAAAGGATACTGCACCAAGTATGCCCACATGGACACGTTAAGCGTCAGTGCGGGGCAGGCTGTGAAGCATGGAGATACCATAGGGACAACGGGGAACACGGGGAGCAGCACCGGAAGCCATCTGCATATCGAATGTCTGTATAACGGGGAATATTATAACCCGTTATTTTATTTTGAAGCAGGGGAAGGGACGCTCTACGGGGAAACGCCAGCGTCTGGAAGCGGCGGGGGAAATGCCATACCGCCTGATTCCTATGATGATGCGGCAGTGCAGGCACTGATGGAAGAAGCTGCAAAATATCTGGGCTATCCGTATGTATGGGGCGGTTCAAGCCCGTCCACCAGCTTTGACTGTTCCGGCTTTGTCTGCTGGGTGTTTACCAACAGCGGGGTGCATAACCTGCCACGGACTACGGCGCAGGGCATTTATGACCAGTGTACTCCGGTTTCGGCGGCAGATGCGAAAGCGGGGGACATTATCTTTTTTACAGGCACTTACAACTCGGCAGGAGCTGTGAGCCATGTGGGGATTTATTGCGGAAACGGCGTGATGATTCACTGCGGTGACCCGATCAAATATGCCAGCATCAATACGTCTTACTGGCAGAGTCATTTTTATGCGTTTGGTCGCTTATCAGGAAATTAAATGTCCAGTGACAATTAAGTTTGATAATTTTGCAATAAAGATTGATAATTTACAACTTTGTTTGATAAAAATGGCTTCACAAAGAAATTGACAATTATGATTGATAAAACTCAAAGAAAATGACAATTAAAGTTGATACAAACGGAGATTTCGTGGCACTTAAAGGAGCATGGTTCTTATTATGCTTCTTTGCTTTTCTGCAACATGGCTTCGTGATATTAAGTTTTGGAGTAAATTATCAAACTTAATTGTAATTATGGAGCTTATTATTATCAAACTGTTTTGCAAAAAGACATTAAAAAAGCATTTTAGATTGCGGAAAGGAGAGCAAATGTGACAAAGGAAAGGATTGAAAAGGAGCTTTCCAAAGTCCGGGGGCAGCTTGCAGACCTGCAGGAAAAGCAGAAGGACTTGGAGAGCCAGTTACAGATGGCAGAGGATGCAGAGAAAATGAAATTCATTGAAAAGAACAAGATTTCTCTGGACCGCCTGATCCTGCTGAATAAAGTCAGCGAGGACGAAATTTTAAGCCTGCTCAGGAAAAAAGAGCAGGAAGAACAGCAGACACAGCAAACAGAAAGGGAGGCAGTAAGCCATGAACAAAAAAACGAAGTTACGTTATAGGGCGGTGTTATCGCTCATTTTATCCGCAGTATTATTCTGTATGCCTGCAATGGCGTTTTCCATGAACGGGAACAACGCCATTGATGTGAGGGCAGAGGACAGCGGGGAAAGCAGCACAGAGGAAGAAACAGAGAGCAGTACAGAGGAAAACACTACAGAGGAAAGCAGCACAGAGCAGGAAACAGAGGGCAGCACAGGGGAAACTACAGAGGAGCAGACAGAAAGCGGCACAGAAAGCGATACAGAGGACGGAACCGTATCGGGAAATGATGTGCCGGAGCCGGTGTGTACCTGTGAGAAAAAGTGCAGCGCATATGACTGTGACAAGGATTGTGAAGTGTGCGCCGCTGATTACAGGAATTGCGAGTATAAGACACCAAATGTGGTGATCCATATCAACAGTCCGGGCGGGTGGTACAACGAAAAAGCAGCCGTGACATTTTCCGTATCCGATACAGCGCATACAGGCAATTTTGAAGCGGTACAGATACAGGCAAAAGTTGGGCAGAACGGGAGCTGGACGGACGTGACGGAGGATAAAAAGCTGGAAATCTCCGAAAACTGTACGGTTTATGTGCAGGTCACAGACCAGAAAGGCAATACATATGAAAGAAGCAGGGCTGTCCGTTGTTTTGACACCACGAAGCCCACGCTCAATGCGGCAGTCAGTGACGGGCTGTTAAGCGTCCAGGTGCATGATACGGATTCCGGTGCAAAGGCGGTCTATGTGAACGGGTATGAGTTTACGGAGCTGACAAACGGCACACTGAATATCCGCTTACAGCAGTTTGACGCAGGGTATGAATATTTTACCATTTCCGCAATGGACAATGCCGGGAATATGTCGGAAGTCTACAAGACGAAAAACCCTTATTATAAAGACCCGGCAGATGAGAGTGACGAGAACCCGGCAGAGCAGCTCCCGGTCAATGCCGAAGCCACCAAGCCGGGGAACGCCACAGCCACAGTTACGGAGCATACCAAGACGGACGGTGACGGGAATACTGTTTCACAGACACCGGAGGAACAGAAGAAACAGGAATTTGCCAAAGCGGATGCCGCAGAAAAGGCAGAAAGCGGGGATAAGGAGAAAGAGCAGTCAGAGCAGGGGAAGGAATTTTATACAATCCAGACCGCATCGGACAAGGTTTTCTACCTGATCATTGACCGGGACGGGGAGGAGGAAATGGTGTATTTCCTTACGGAGATTACGGAAAATGACCTGTTAAATGCAACTTCCGACAACAGCGAAACCCTGCCGAAAAATTCCGCTGCATTGGAATCTGCAATCCCGGCAGAAGACAGCGCCCTGCCGAACAATAACGGGGAAAAGCCGGAAGATACAGAGCAGACGGAGGAAGATATTGAAGAAACGGAGAATACGGAAGATGCGGAAAGCACAGAGGAAACAGAGCCGGAAGAAAAAGCGGAGGAGGCGAACCCGGTCATTTCCTATATCCTCATGGGCGCACTTGCAATAGCCTTTATCGG
>CAQBGY010000318.1 GCA_948759685.1 uncultured Eubacterium sp. | reverse complement strand
TTTCCACTTCTACAGAAACATTGAAGGCCTAATATGAGAAAGGTGATAGAGAAGACACATCTAAGACCAATCGATCTAGTATTGCATTTGTCTGGGAATTGGATGAAAAGAAAATATTGCTTTTGGGAGATGCCTCATCAGAGATAGTGATAGAGGGGATTAATGCTTATAAAAAAAGAAATCAAATCCCTTTAGATAAAAAAATCATATTTGATGCTATCAAAGTTTCTCATCATGGAAGTGACGCCAACTTATCAAAGGAACTTTTGAAACATATTGACAGCCAGAACTGGATATTCTGTGGAAATACAGACACCGCACCACACATACATATTATCGCCAATATTGTCTATCAACCTATATCAGATTTTATACAAAAACGCAGGCTATTCTTTAATTCCCATTATTATAAGAATGGCATCTATAATAAGATGATGACAAAGGTTTTGATGTTGAAGGATGAAGGGATAGAAATAGAGGTATTACAAATCAATGAGATAACACTATGAGCACAATAAGCAACATACCCTCAATCACATGTAAAGTTGAATGTGGCACTGAAAGAGGAACTGCCTTCTTTGTGGATGCTCATAGGTTACTAACAGCATATCACGTGGTAGGTGCGGCTCTGAATGGGAATCCTATTTATGTGGAAATTGAAGGAATGAATTATGAGTGTGAGCTTAGAATAGTTGAGCCAGGCAAGGATATTGCGATTTTGGATCTTATAGACAAGACTATAAATCATGAATATGGCTCACTACTTAGTATGCCTATCGAAGCGAAAACGCATTTTCGCTTTTGGGGATACCCTAATACAAGGATAGGAAAAGCTGTTGGACAAATGGTCAAGACACGAGTGGATGAAATTTATGTCGCATTGAATGAAGATTTTGATGCTTATGCTGTATTTGAAGACGAAAAGCATCTAACAGAATACTCCGGTTTCTCAGGTTCTCCGGTCTATGCGGACAGTGATAAGATAATCGGTGTTGTAACTAATATATTAGATAGTCATATCGGCTTTATCAGCATCAAAAATGTTGAAGATAAACTAAAGGCTTTAGGTGTCCCCTCTGAATCAAACTATGTTGAATTTCAAGATGTCTCTTATGGCAGAAAAGAATGTCGAAAAAAACTGCATGAGCAAATAACATTGGCGGGAAATCGGTATAAGCCTGATATGGATGTACCGAATCAATCCCTTAAAACGATATTTCTCAATCTATGGGACATCCGAGACCTCAAGAAACATCAGGAGATCTTAAGTAAGAGTAAACAGGTATTCCTTAACTTGCAAAAAATCAATCCAAAGTTATTTAAAAATCCGGCTGATGAAACATCGTCGGATTTAGAATATAATATTTGGATACAGTCCGAAGTAGAATATCTCAAAAGTGATATTTCTAAATGGAAGCCAGTGGAGGAGGCTTTAAAAAAGGAATTACTATCATGGAAGCAAATACATAATAGCATTAGATATGTTGTTGACAGACAAGAGAAAGTATTCTGCATTTACGGCCCTGCCGGATCTGGCAAGACTCACAATGTCTGTAGTATTGCTTCACAACTCATAGAAGAAACAAATGTGTATCTGTGTTTTGGTATTCAGTTCAGCAATAATAAAGGAGGTATTATAGCCGAGATTCGCAAAATCTTCAATTTCGAGAATGAGAATTATTTGGAGGAATTACAGAAAAAAGCTGAAACTGATGCGGTAAATATTGGAGCGAGGCGCTATCTATTTATTATTGATGCACTCAATGAGGGACTGAACGATTCCTATTGGCGCGAGAGCCTGGGTGTATTAAAACAAGAATTCGACAAATATCACAACTTGGCATTGATAGTAACTGTGAGAAAGCCGTTTCACGAAAAATACGAGCTGAATAGAAATGGATATAGAATGCAATATCTGCGTGGATTAGAGAATAGTCAAGATGTAGTGAAAAAATATTTTGACACCCATCATATCGACTATGACAAGAGTCTTTTAGGCTTAAATAATGGACTTTTCTTGAATATCTTCTGTGAAACATATGCTTCAATGCCTTATTATCAAAGAAGATGGTTAAGCTCATTAGGCGTACTGTATAGGCAATATATCAATATGCGTGAACGAGATGTCGCTGAAGCTGTAGATGAAGATCCTGAACAAAACATCACTTGGGAATATCTATCTCGATTGGCCCATCTATCGGTTTTTTCTTACAAATTTTATCCAGTTACACGTAAAAAAGCAAGAGTAGTATCTAACCAACTTTGTAAAAATCGCACTTGGAGTAAGTCTCTTCTTTATAATTTGATAGCCCAAGGCCTGCTTTTGGCAGACTGGAATTATCAAACAAATAGTTTTGACGAAGAGACCGTTGTAAAGTTTGAGTATGAGCAGATGGAAGACGTTATAAGAGCCATTGCTTTTCTTAAGACAAATTCTGATGAGCAAACAAAAATCGCCATGCTCAAAGATTGGATTGGGTACTATAATCGAGAAATGCTTTGTCAAGAAGGGTTCTATCAATTTCTCACTTATGTTACTATCCTTTGGCCGGAGAAGTATAGTGGTAGAGAGATTATTGAAGAAAAGACAATTAGGAATAATACCCTTCTGCAACAATGCTTTATCGAAGGATTGGATTGGCATTTTAAACCCGTTGAACAGAAATTGCTAGATGAATTTTGGAAGGAAGCAGAAAAAACTTTGGGTTACAATTTCATCTTTAGCGTGTCTTTAGATTCGTTTAAAGGATTCTTGAAAACACTGCATAGGTCTTTGAATACACTTGATCAAGCAGAATTAGACTTAAAGTGGACTTCAGTTGTCAATGACCATTATGAAGAGTCGGCACTTTATATAGAAGACATAAATAAATTAGAATATAAGACAGAAGCATACCTTTTGGTTTGGTGTTGCGCATCATCGCATCCTGTTATAAGGGCTTACGCCAAACGAAAACTATGTCGCTTACTTTGTAATCATAGAGATTTGTTTGAAGTATTGATACGCGATTTTCATTCCGTGAAGGATACTTATGTTTTGGAAGGTCTCTATAATGCAGTATATGGTGCATTGTTACTCTTACAGGAGGTAGAACCGTCCAACACCGTATCGCTTCTTATCTATGACTATCATTTTCAAGATAAACAGCCGGTAGAGGATGTTAGAGTGCGTGAATGGTTGTTGAAAATACTGCTGTATACCAAAATACAAAAAGAAGGCATAGATCTCTTTTCTAAGGTATTGCCTCCATATAAGCCACAGGTAGAAATTACATATGATAATATAGAAATCGACGACAATTACTTCGGGGATACTAAAGGCTCCCAAAAACTTATGTATTCATTGTGTGGATTTTCTGATTTTCATCGCTATATACTGGGATTTAACTCTAATGTCGAAAGTCGGATTTATTCCATGCTGCCGCACGGTAAAAACGAAAATCCATCTATGCTACCACTCGTCCTGTTACAATCTATGATTGCTCAAGAAATCAAAACTTTGGGCTGGAGCGATAAATTAGGCGTTCTGGATAATAACGTATATTCTGCAGGACGTTATGACAATCAACGAGAGCGAATAGGAAAAAAATATCAGTGGAAAGCACTATTTGCAGTAGAAGCACGACTGATGGATCATTTTGCTGTGACAGATTGGTGGCATTTTGGGGCGAAGGGTACTAAACCCATATTGGACCCTCCTTATCCATGGTACAGTTACACGCTGAACGACTTTGATATAACCTTAACAACTGGATTGATTGACGATGTTGAAATAGATAATGTATTAGATAAACAATTGCCGTTCGTTATAGACAAAACAATGTCAGATCATGATTGGGTTAAACAACCGGTTACAAAAGATGAATGCCAACATTTTTTTGTAGGAGAGGACAACGAGTGGGTATTACTAGATAAGTTATTTTCTGAATCTCCCACGAATGGAGAGCATAAAGATGCTTATTTGTCATACGATACATTTTTTGTACGCAATGATGATATGCCGAGGTTTGAAGAGTGGATTACAAATCAAAGAATTATCGGAACTGAGATTTCACCATCTGGACAATGTTCAGCCATCCGCCTACTTGAATATCCATGGATGTTGCCTTATGTCAATGTATCCTATGAAAATTGGAACGATGTTTCAGCAGGTGACGGTAAATGCCCTTGTCAAGTAATGACGACCAGATTTTCTCAACTTCAAGAAGATACCATGGGGCTTAACGACGAATATAAGGAAAGCAATAAACTACCTTGCCCAGAATTGATGAACACTATGGGTCTTCATTTCAAAGGTCATTCTTGCTTTACATATGGACCGGACAACAAGTTGGCTTCTTTCTATGCATCTACTATACATTATCGAGCCGGTATTCCAAAAGGATTGCATATTCGAAGAACTGTACTGGAAAAATTCCTTAAAGCCAAAGGGTATACTATGTATTGGCTAATATCGGCTGAGCGACAACTTATTGTAGGTGCTACAGTCGTGCCCAATTACAAAAATTATTCTTTTTGTGCAAAGTTTGTAGAAGGAGGAAAACTAACATGGATAAAGGACAGATAATATTATTTCAGACGCAGGGCGGAGAGACGAAGATTGAGGTTCGACTCTCCAATGAGACTGTGTGGCTCACGGCCGACCAGATGGCAGAGTTGTTTCAGCGCGACCGCTCAACCATACAGCGGCATATCAAAAGAATCTAAGATGAAGGTGAGTTAACTACCGATTCAACTTGTGCATTTTTTGCACAAGTTCAAACGGAAGGGAAACGACAGG
>CAQBGY010000317.1 GCA_948759685.1 uncultured Eubacterium sp. | reverse complement strand
AGCGGTTAAGATTATTAGATTGAAAATAAGGGGGACTTGTGATAGTATGATTATAAGATTTTTACAGACAAAAGAGATCTGGCAGAAGAAAGAAGGTGGAATTGTTGGCACTGACAAAGCAGCAAAAAGATTTACAGCGTCTGAAACAGTTGCGTCCAATAGATGACGATTTTATGCGCTGTCTTTTTAAGGATAATATCCCATTAGCAGAGCTTGTTTTACGCATTATTACAGGAAAACAGGATTTGATTATTACAGACTGTGAAACACAGAAGGACATGAAACGGCTGACAGGAGCACGCTCTATCTGTCTGGATGCATATGGAATGGATTCAGACAGAAAAAAGTACGATTTAGAAATACAAAGGGCTGACAAAGGGGCTGATCCACATAGGGCAAGATACCATTCTAGTGTACTTGATATTGAAAACCTGCATTCTGGTCAGGAGTTTAAGGAATTACCAGATACGTACACTATCTTTATTACTGAGAAAGATTTTTTCGGTATGGGGAAACCGATTTATCCGATTGAACGGATGAATCTTGCAGTAGGGAATTTCTTTGAAGATGGGGAACATATTCTTTATGTGAATGGTGAATACAGGGGAGAATCTGATATTGGCAGGCTGATGCATGACTTTAACTGTACAAGGGCAGATGATATGAATTTTGAACTGATGGCAGAACGAACACGGTATCTGAAAGAAAATCCGAAAGGGGTGAGTGAGATGTGTAAGGTGATGGAGGATATGAGGAATGAAACTACGGAAAATGTCTTGTTGCAAAGTATAAGAAATTTGATGGAATCTATGAAATGGTCGGCAGATCAGGCTATGGATGCGCTTAAAATTTCTGAAGCAGATAAAACTAAATATGTAAATAAGCAGTAAAGAGGGTGTAAGTAAAATTCATCGAATATACAGTGGTGCATTGAATGTAATTAAATAAGTACAAAAAATAGGAGGAAAGTAACGGTTCCTCTTATTTTTTTACAAATTTTTTTTGTAATTTATCTCCTACAGGAAAATAAAAAATATATTTTTCCTAGGAGGTATAATTATGAATGGAATTAAAGTTTCTTTAGATGAGAAAGGATTCAGTTTAAAACCTACTGACAAGGACATACCAAGAATCAGCCAAAGAATTGGCAGGAATGTAAGGGAATTATCACCTTCTGACATTAGATTATTTGCTGAAAAAATAGGAAGCGCTGGGCATACTTTCTGTCCAACAACATTTAAGAATGGGATACGAAAGAAGGAGAATTTCGAACAGCAGCAGTTCTTTGCTCTGGATTTTGACAATAAAGATCAGAATAAAAAGGTTACGTTTGAAGAAATAAAGAACAGGTCTGATCTTTATGAGTTGCCAGTTCTGTTTGCGTATGATACATTATCAAGTAAGGAGCATGATAAGTTCAGGGTGGTATTTTTAAATGATGTAGCTGTTTCTAATAGAAAGGTTGCAGAAGCTATGCAGCTGGCTATGGGTGAAATGTTTCCAGAAGCGGATTCCAGCTGTTACACGGATGTATCAAAATTATATTTTGGCGGAAAAGAATTATTATACTATGATGATAAACTGCCACAAACTAACATAGAGGCAGTATTCAGAAATCTTACATACTGTCTGAAAGAAAGATATAAATCAAATCATTACAAAGAAAAGATATCCAGATTTTCAAAAAAGACAGGCATCAGATTAAACAATTCGGGTCTTCTTGATATTATCATATCCGAAGACCCGACAGAAGCCCATGGTGTAAGACAATTATATGAAAATGGGAAAAACTCGCCAACTACTATTATATTTGAGAAAAATTTATATAATATAAAAGCTAATGGCGAGATTTTCCCTAAATATTATATTATAAATTTCAATGATAATATTGGATACACTAGTGCAGATTCTGTCGGCAAAACTGTAGATAAAAAGAGTCTGATCAATCATGCCCCAGAGCGTGCAACAGTTTTGACGGATATAAGAAAGAAATGTAAATTGTTCAAAGAATTTGAAACAGGTAATAGGAAGTTAAGCCATGATGAATTATGTGGTCTTGTTACCAATCTAATCCAGATAGAAACAGGAACAAAGGTATTTATAGAAATCAGAGAGAAGAATCCAGATTTTTATGATGCCCAGAAAAATACCAAGTGGAAATATGATCTGTCATTTATGAAACAGAATAATTACAAACCACAACGATGTGATAATTATTGTCCCTATCATGATCGGTGCAGACATGGGAAGAATATTATTTCAACAGCACATATCAGACGTGGGGTTATGGAGAAAATAAGTGGTTATCAGGAGATATTTTATTCCATGGAAGAAATGCAGGATGATACATATGAAGCAATAAATAGGGCATATCATGCAGATGACAAACAGTATCAGATTGTTAAATCCATGACGGCAGCAGGAAAATCAACCAGTTACCTGAAACTTATGTCAGAGCACCCTGAAGACAGATTCCTGATTGCTGCTCCGACGAATCTGTTAAAAGATGAAATATATGAAAAAGCACGCAAAATGGGAATAAAAGTAATGAAAACACCATCTTTAGAGAAGATAAAGGATGAAATGCCTGATGACGTATGGCATCACATAAACAATCTGTATACAGGAGGACGTCACCGTTCAGTTCATCCATATATTTATGAAATGTTAAAGAAAAAGAAGATTCCACGCCTTAATGAATATATGGAGGAACGTGAAAAGCTAAGATCTTTTAAAGGAAGCGTTATTACAACTCATAAATATCTGCTGAATATGGATAAGGAAAGGCTTGATGAATTTGATTCCATTATTATAGATGAAGATATTATCTTTAAAAGTGTCGTATCCAATCAGGGTGAGATAACGGTTAAGAAATTAAAAAAACTAATGAGGAAAACAACAGACAGACAACTATCTGCAAAGATAAAGAAACTGCTGAAAGCTGCTGAAACATATACATGCATCGAGCTGGACGGTTTTGAGTGGGAAGATGATGGTAACGACAAGCTGATGAAATTTGATATATCGGCATTTTGTATGGCGAATCATTTTTATCTGCGAAAGCAATCCGACGAGGAAAATTTAGAAGAAGATACAATTGCTTTTCTAAAACCTGTAATATTCAGGGATGTAAAGTATATCATGGTGTCGGCAACTGTCAGTGAGGATATATGCTACAGATATTTTGGGAAGGAAAATGTCAATTTTTATGTATGTAAAAGGGCAGCATATAAAGGGAGTCTGTATCAGTATCCCCAAAAATCAATGAGCCGGAGCTGTCTGAAAAATAATCCGGGTATCGTCAGGCGGTTAATGGAAAAATTTCATCTTGATGAGGGTAAAGTTATAACGTTTATGAAAGAAAACATCGGAAGTCTGCATTTCGGGAATACCGAGGGCAGCAATACACTGGAAGGTGAAGATATTCTTGTTGTAGGAACACCATATCATACAGAATTTTTGTACAAACTGGCTGCTTTTTCTATGGGAATAGATTTTAATGAGGATGAGAAAATGACATCTCAGGATATAATATATAATGGATATGCATTTAAGTTTACCACCTTTCAAAATGAAGATCTGAGAGCCGTTCATTTCTGGATGCTGGAAAGTGAACTGGAACAGGCAGTAGGCAGGGCGAGATTACTTTGGAATGAGTGTACCGTTCATCTGTTTTCTAATTTTCCTTTAAGCCAGTCAGAGATGGTTGAGGATTTTGAGATTGATAAAGATTAAAACCAAGAGGCACTGTTTATTTTTTTGACTAAATACCATTGAAAATTACTGGAAGAACTATTATCAGTCTTTCTGCTGGCTGAATCCAATATAAACTGTTTCTGACAGCAACATTATTGTAAAAAATAATTGTATATTGGAGGAATAAGGTATGCACATAAACCAAATATTCGAGTTATCAATAACACTGGCTAACGAAAGATTCCAGAAAGTTTTCAAAAGGAAACACAAAAAAATGGGATATTTAAAAGAAGTTGAAGAAGAATATATAGATGAGTCTATGACCTCTAAAGGGATTACGGTCATATATCGTGACAGTCAGTATAAAAAGAAAGTCAAATTAATTATTGATCTAAGATTTGTATCAGACAGCAGATCATCAGATAAACTTATCCGAAAACTGGATAAATGCATTAATGAGTATTTTGACTTTCAATACAAGATAGATGATTTTACTTTATCGGGTGTAACATTTACAGTAAATATTGATGTTGATAGCAGGGAAAACGTATTAGCATATTTGAAAGTATTAAAACGAATTGGCAAAGTGAAAGGCTTTTCACAGTCAGAGTATGACTGCTTTGAGGACATAGATAGTTTTTGTATGGAAGGAAACAGTAATGATATTGGTTTCTGGATTTATGATTTGGAAGGATTTATTAGAAATCAGCTTGTAGATAAGGATATTACCAAAAAGAAGATAAGGTCAATGTTCAAAGAGTCAGAAGGAATACTTCGTACAGAAGTGCGTTTGATGAAACCTAAAGCAGTCAGATGCTATACTGGAACAGATGATGTGTCTGGTCAGATTACAAAACTGGTTGAAAAAAGCAGTGAAATATTTTTAGATGTGTTTACGCATATCATACCGTATGGGGATTATTATAAGAAGAATAGGGCAGTGGAGATAGTACGTGAGAAGGTAGGGGATAGTGTATTGAGAAGGAGAATGCTAAGGCTGTTGGCATTGATTCCAGAGAAGAAATCATTATACCTTGCACAGAAGGCGATGAACTGTAGGAATGTAGAAAAGGTGATGGAGGAATTT
>CAQBGY010000316.1 GCA_948759685.1 uncultured Eubacterium sp. | reverse complement strand
GAGATCTACACTCTTTCCCTACACGACGCTCTTCCGATCTGGTTGTATTGCAGGTATCTCTGAATGGTATACAGTTCTGTCATACTGTTCGAGATCGGGGTCCCCGTAGCGAACACAATGCCCCTGCCGTCGGTGATTTCGTCCAGATACTGGCATTTGGCGAACATATCCGAGGATTTCTGTGCGTCAGAAGTACTAAGCCCGGCTACATTACGCATTTTTGTGTAAAGGAACAAGTTCTTATAGTTGTCCGACTCGTCCACAAACATCATGTCTACGCCTAGTTCCTCAAACGTTACAACATTATCTTTGCGTTCATTTGCCTGTAACTTTTCCAAACGTTCTTCCAGACTTTTCTTCGTTCGTTCAAGCTGCTTTACGGTGAAGCCTTCCCCGCCGCTGGCTTTTACTTCGGCTATGCCTTCCGTGATTTCGTCGATTTGCGATTCGACCAGCATTTCCTGCCGTTCTTTGCTGATTGGGATACGCTCGAACTGGGAATGCCCGATAATTACAGCGTCAATGTCACTGGTCGCAATACGGGCGCAGAATTTCTTTCTGTTTGCAGTTTCAAAATCCTTTTTGGTAGTGACGAGAATATTTGCTGCAGGGTACAGGCGCAGCCATTCCGCTGCCGTTTGCTCTGTTAAGTGATTCGGAACCACGACAATGGATTTTGTGCAAAGCCCAAGGCGTTTACTCTCCATTGCAGAAGCAATCATCTCGAACGTCTTGCCGGCCCCAACTTCATGGGCAAGGAGCGTGTTGCCGCCATACAGCACATGGGCAATGGCGTTTAACTGGTGCGGCTGCAGTTTAATTGCAGGATTGATACCGGAAAATACGATATGGCTTCCGTCGTATTCGCGCGGTCTTGTCGAATTAAACTTTTCATTGTAAAGGCTTACCAGTGTCTGCCGCCTTCCAGCATCTTTGAAAATCCAGTCCTGAAAGGCGCTGCGGATTGCCTGCTGTTTCTGCGATGCCAGTGTAGTTTCTTTTGCGTTCAGCACACGCTTTTCCTTGCCCTCAGCATCCTCTACGGTGTCGTAAATACGGACGTCCCTGAGATTAAGGGAGTCCTCCAGGATACGGTAGGCGTTTGCCCTGCTGGTGCCATAGGTAGTGTAGGCAGCGACATCATTGTACGAGATTCTGCTTTTGTTGGAGACAAACCATTCTGCCGTAGCTGGGGAGTAATTGACGGTGATAATGTTGCACAGATAGCCGGGCGTGTTGAGAGTTTCAACCATAAACTGCTGGATATAAGATTTATCAATCCATGTAGCACCAAGACGTACTTCTATTTCGGATGCATCTAGGTCTTTGGGCTGTGCTGCTCTTAACGCTTCCACGTTAATCTGATAAGCGTTGTCCTGTTCCGCAGCCTTTTCAGCCAAACGCAGCTTGCGCCGCACATTGCCGGACAGATACTCGTCAGCAGTCTGGTAAATACCAGTGGCAGGGTTTTTGTAGATAACCCCATGCAATTCCCTGATAAGCGTATCCTCTGTCTTTCCAGTCAGATTTGCCATAAATGGAAGGTCAACTCTTGCGTGTTCCCCGATGGAAACGGTGAGGGCTTCGGATGCGGTGTTTACACTGGTGACGGTCTTGTGCTGCTTGATGGTACGCTTCGAGAACATATCTGCTTTTCTTAAAAGCTTTCCGTTGTCATCAAGGATTTCCAGAGAGCAGAGCAGATAATAGGAACTGTCTCGGTCAAATGCCATGCGGTTGGCACGGTCGTTGATTAGGCCGTACTTGCGGGTGAAAATGTCATAGAGCTGGTTTAGTTCCGCCTGTTTCTGGGCAATGGTGCTGTCTGTTACAGATTCGTCCATCTGCAAATGGATAAGATGCTGCACACAATCACGCAGGGCAATCATGCCTTTGACACGGTTTTTAGCGGTCTGGTTCAGCTCCTGCTTTGTCATGACAGAGTTTTCACGATAATAAATTTCGCCTTCTACAAGCGTAAAGGAGTAATTCTTGACATCCGGATCGGCGGGAAGGGTATCTGCTGTGTCATTGTCTTCCTGCTTTGCAGGTGCAGCACTCTGGTAGTGTCCATTGATTTGTGATATGGCGGCATAGAGCTGTTCAGAGAGATCGGTATCCGAAACAGGTAATACCGTGTAATCCATGCCGTGTGCTGTACTTTCAAATGTCTGGTTGCCCAGTACCATATTCGGATTGTCCATAAAGTACTGGTTGACCGAAAATCCGTCTGCATTTTCCGCTGTCTGCACCCATGCTGGTTCTTCGGTACATGGGGTATCACGCTTTTGTAGGAATAGAATGTCTGATACTACTTCTGTGCCTGCGTTTGCCTTAAAAGCGTTATTTGGCAGACGTACCGCGCCAAGAAGATCGGCTCTCTCGGACAGGTACTTACGCACGCTTATGTCTTTCGCGTCCATTGTGTAGCGGCTGGTGACAAAAGCAAGGATACCGCCAGGGCGTATCTGGTCAAGAGCTTTTGCCAGAAAGTAATTGTGGATAGAAAAGCCCAGCTTGTTGTATGCCACGTCATTAACCTTATACTGACCGAACGGCACATTGCCGACAGCAATATCAAAGAAATTGTTTGGATAGCTGGTCTTTTCGTAGCCGCAGACACTTATTTTTGCATCAGGATACAGCAGCTTTGCAATCCTGCCGCTAATGCTGTCCAACTCCACGCCGTACAGCTTAGAGCCTTTCATGCTTGCCGGGAGCAGACCGAAAAAGTTGCCAATGCCGCAGGACGGCTCCAAAATATTTCCAGATTGGAAACCAAGATTGCCAACAACTTCATAGATTGCCTTGATTACAGCAGGGCTTGTGTAGTGTGCATTTAAGGTGCTTGCCCTGGCGGAAGCATATTCTTCTGGCGTAAGGGTTGTTTTTAATTCCCGATACTCCTTTTCCCAGCCGGTTTTGTTTTCGTCGAATGCGTCAGGAATGCCGCCCCATCCGACATATTTGGATAAGATTTGCTGTTCCTCCGATGTAGCGAAGCGGTTTTCTGCTTCAATCTGCTTTAAGACTGTGATTGCCGCCATATTCATGGCGAACTTAGCCTTTGGCCCGCCTGTGCCAAGCTGGTCGTCTGTGATTGTAAAGTTTTCGGCGGCAGGAAGCTCTCTAACCTCTGAAGGTTCCAGAATAATTTCTGTCGGCGCTGCTTCTGTAGCATCAGGATCAGTGTTGCCCTCTGCCGGCTCTGACTCTGTGGCATCAGGATTGGTGTTGTCCTGCGCTGACTTTGCCTCTGTAGTATCATCAGGACTCATGTCATCCTCCGGGTCTGATTCATCCACGGCGGGCTGCTGTGCGTCTGCCAGAGCATTGTTACCGTCCTGCTTGGCTTCGGAAGCAGATAATTCCGGTTTCTGCTCCTGTGTTTCTGCAAGCACAGTGTATGTTTCAGCGAATATCTCACGTAAAATGCTGTTGTGAAACTCACTGACATCATAATAGACTTTCAGAAACCGCAGGTCTGTAATGGAAAGAGCAGCACGTTTGACTGCGGCTTCACCCTCCAGCTCGGCGTTCTTCCTGTCGCTGTTTTTGCAGGCGTTTTTATATGCTGTATCAGACAAGAGAAAATCTTTGATGACAGGCTTACACTGATTGTAAATCTCCTGAATGGTCGGTTTTGACGGCTGGTCGGAAGCTTTAGCCGCAGAATTGTCAGAAGCGGAAGGCGCGTCATCACCCTCCGCTTCAGAAACGTTACTATGCTGTTGTGCCGCCTGTTTCTGGCGTTCATAATTTAATATGGCCATCCCAATCTGGTGGAGTACCTGGCTGCTTGCCTGGTTTACCGCCACGCCAAGAATTTGTATGAGTTTTGGCGTATTAAAATCGTTTAAATTCCTAAAATCTTCCAGACGAAAATGTTTTTCTGCGTGCAGTCCGCAGCGGGACAGCAGGACATAGGCGGTACTTACGCTAGCAACATCCCGAAACTCCACGCCGACATTGTATTCATCCATTCCCTCCAGAGTGCTTCCTGCCAGCTCGTACATAATTTGGCTGTGATAATCGTCCCAATAATCTTTAGCCAGCTTTGCCGCAATATCTTCAAGCTGGTCGGGAAAACCGTTGTGACAGGGAATGCCAAACCGCTCCTCCAGAGCCTTTGTAACCACATCGCGGTATTCTTCCTGGTACTGCCAGAGAACCAGATTGCAGGAATTGTTTTTTGTACCAGTGTCCGACACATCAAAAACATACTGGATACGCGGATACCCGTTATCGACATGGACGAGGGCAATGCCCTTAGAGCCACGACGCACATAACGGCGCATTTTCTTCGTCCAGATGTCAAAACCTGCCACTGCGGTGGACTTAGGATTCTGGGCGTGGATTAAGAGCTGGTCAGGGAACGGGTACTTATACAGGCGGGATGCGGTAGAAAGAAATCCTGTCCAGCTTTCAAGGTTTCTGGTAAGCCCTGCGGCTGTCTGCCCCGCAAGCTGAACATAGGTCTGTAATTTATCGGGCATACATAGCCCTCCTTTCGTGCGAAAATAACTTTTTTACTTTCCCACCCGTTTTCTGCCCCGCGGGCAGAAAAATTTAAGCCACCCGGTAGGTGGCTTGATATGAGAAACTATTTCTCCGCTGGCGTTGAAGAATATACAGACAGCAAATGTGTTTTTGCATTGTAAGTGTAGACGGAATCACTCAGAATTTCGCACGGCTGCATGGCGGCGGGGTCGCGGTTGACGGAATACAGGATCTGTTTCAGTCGTTCAGGGACGCCCGCGTCCGTCATGGCGGCTGCGATCATTTCGCC
>CAQBGY010000315.1 GCA_948759685.1 uncultured Eubacterium sp. | reverse complement strand
TAATAAGATTGCACTCTAAAATCAGAGCTTCCAGCTCCGAGTCTGTTAAGATATATTCAAATCTGCATACATTAGATACCATTGACTGAATTTTCAAACTCTTCTTAGTACTCTGTCTGAAATAAGAACTTACACGTCTTTTTAAATTAACGGCCTTTCCTACATATATGATATCATCACGATTGTCATGCATTAAATACACCCCCGGTGTCTGGGGCATTTTTTTTAGTTCCTCTGAAAAATTAAAATTACTCATGACGTTATTATATCATTTATTTAACAAAAATTAAAAACGAAAGTAAAACTTTTTTTAATATGCAAAAAAGTCCAGAAAGGTACTCCTCCTGAACTTTTTTATTTTACATGTTTGTTTTTCATATCTCAACCTAGTTTTTATTGTTCTTTGTTTTATGTTTTTTCTTTTGGCTCATAACCGCCCTTTCTATATATTTATTAAGCATTTCTTATTATACGAAATGAATCCTTATAATAGTCCACACAATGCTAGATAATAACACACTATTATATGTAACCATACAAAATATGAAATAATATATATTTTATAAACAAAATGTGTGAAAAACATAGAAATCTGACAATTTCAGCAGAAAAAAACCGACAGGATTTCTCCTGCCGGTTTATAATCAATCAGACTTTTACTATGTTCAGCTTTCTTTATCTTCTGTTGAGGAGTCTTCCCTCTCATTTTCAATCTTTTCCTCTTCACTAAACTGATTGAAAATCTCCATAAATTCTTTGCCCGTAATCGTTTCTTTATCATATAAAAACTCTGCAATTTTATCTAACTTGTCACGGTTTTCCTGAAGCAATTGTTTTGCTGCCTCATATTTTTCTTTCAATAAAACTTTTACTTCTTCTTCGATTTCTGTTGCAGTCTTATCACTGCAGTTCAATTGTGAATGCCCTCCAAGATAAGGATCAGTTATTTTTTCCAAACTCATAAGACCAAACTTTTCAGACATACCATATTGGGCAATCATAGAACGCGCGATGTTCGTGGCTTTTTCCATATCATTGGATGCACCTGTCGTAATGGAATGAAATACAATCTCCTCTGATGCACGTCCTGCCAGTAAAGTAACAAGTTCTGCATTTAACTCATCTTTGGACATAAGATATTTTTCTTTTTCCGGTGCCTGAATAACATAACCAAGGCTTCCCATTGTTCTTGGAACAATCGTAATCTTTTGTACCGGTTCTGCATGTTTTTGAATCGCTGCAACCAATGCGTGGCCTACCTCATGAAAAGCTACGATTTTCTTTTCTTCTTTGCTGAGTATTCTGTCTTTCTTTTCTTTGCCGGCAATTACAACTTCCACTGCTTCCATTAAATCGTCCTGAGAAATTGCCTTTCTTCCGCATTTTACAGCATTTATGGCAGCTTCATTTACCATATTCGCTAAATCTGAGCCTACTGCACCACTGGTCATGTTGGCAATCGCATCTAAATCTACTGTCTCATCCAATTTGACATCTTTGGAATGAACCTTCAAAGTCTCTAATCTGCCTTTAAAATCCGGCGTATCTACAATGACTCTCCTGTCAAATCGTCCCGGTCTGAGCAATGCCGGATCCAACACTTCCGGTCTGTTCGTTGCCGCCAATATCATTATTCCCTTTGAAGAATCGAAGCCATCCATCTCTGCCAATAAAGCATTTAAAGTCTGCTCTCTCTCATCATTGCCGCCGCCATATCTGGAGTCACGGCTTTTACCAATAGAATCTATCTCATCTATAAATACAATACAAGGTGCATTTTCTTCTGCCTGCTTAAATAAATCTCTTACCCTTGAAGCTCCTACACCGACAAACATTTCTACAAAATCGGAACCGGATAATGAGAAAAATGGCACTTTCGCCTCTCCTGCCACTGCTTTTGCCAATAACGTTTTACCCGTTCCCGGAGGTCCTACTAACAATGCTCCCTTTGGAAGTTTTGCACCTATTGCTGTATATTTTCCGGGATTGTGAAGAAAATCTACCATCTCCACAACCGATTCCTTTGCCTCTTCCTGACCAGCTACATCCTTAAAAGTTACTCCTGTCTCTTTCTGAATATATACCTTGGCATTGGACTTTCCTACACCAAACACGCCACCGCCTTTTCCTCCGGTAGCCTTTTTCATAAGAAACATCATTAGAAACCAAAATACTACAAGTGGTAATATCCATTGCAATAAAATAAATAGTATGCTGGTTGATGTACTCGCCTGCTCAGCCTTAAATTTAACACCTGAATACTTATTTTTTAAATCATTAATTAATTCCGGATCATCTAATTTCGTCGTCCAAAATGTAGTTTTTAGCAGATGTGTACCATCTTCTTTTGGCACAACATATATCTTACTGGAATCAAAAGTTACACTTTCTACCAAATTGCTGTCCAATAATTCTATAAAATAATTATATGTTATCTCCTTTTTTGTCATTGAATCAAACAAATATGAACTCATTGTCGTAAATAATAAAGCCGCAATCAATGCGATTACAATCGTAACAATGCGATTTCTCTTTTGGTTGTCCTGGTCCCCATTATTTACTGGGGGTTTATTTCTGTTGTTTTCCATTGTCTTTCCTTTCTGCCTCTTATATTTAACACTGTAATATTTCTTACTCTTAACAATATGTTAAATGTTTTTTATATTATACCTTAACAATATAACATATCATGGGCTTTTAATGTTAAAAATTGGTGAACATTTCTTAAATTTTTAATAATTTTTATTTTATTCTAGCAATCAATACTCTATGGTAGTAAACTGTTAAAGTATTTGTAATCAATAATAAATACAAATATATGATTGAAAATTTATGTTAGTACACTATTAGGAGGAAAAATGAAATGTCAGTAAAGTACGTTTTTGTAACAGGCGGCGTAGTTTCCGGTCTCGGAAAAGGTATTACCGCCGCATCACTTGGCAGACTTCTGAAAGCACGAGGCTACAAAGTAACCATGCAGAAGTTTGATCCTTACATTAACATTGATCCGGGTACTATGAACCCGGTACAACACGGTGAAGTTTTTGTCACTGACGATGGTGCCGAAACCGATCTCGACCTTGGACACTATGAAAGATTTATCGATGAAAGTTTAACCAAAAATTCCAATGTAACTACCGGTAAGGTTTACTGGTCCGTCCTCGAGAAAGAAAGGCATGGAGACTTTGGCGGTGGAACCGTTCAGGTTATCCCACATATAACAAATGAAATTAAAAGCCGTTTTTACCGCAGTCTCAGTGAAGAAACCGAAATTGCAATCATTGAAGTGGGGGGTACGGTTGGAGATATTGAATCCCAGCCTTATATCGAGGCAATCCGCCAATTTCAGCATGATGTAGGACGCGAAAATTGTATCTTAATTCATGTTGCGCTTATGGTTTATCTGCCTGCTTCTGAGGAGATGAAGACAAAACCGATACAAATGAGTGTTAAAGAATTACAGCGACTCGGCATCCAACCTGATATCGTAGTCTGCCGTACAGAATATGAAATCAATGAAGGTTTAAAAGATAAAATAAGCTTGTTCTGTAATGTTCCTTCAAGCCATGTTGTGCAGAATCTCACAGTAGATATGCTTTACGAAGCACCACTTGCCATGGAAAGAGAGCATTTGGCAGAAATCGCGTGTGAATGTCTGAAACTAGAATGTCCTAAACCTGATCTTGAAGATTGGAAAACAATGGTAGACTCGGCGAAGAATCCGACACAGGAAATCAGCGTAGCACTGGTAGGAAAATATATCGCACTCCATGATGCTTATATCAGTGTAGTAGAGTCTTTAAAACACGCAGGATATCCTAACCATACAACTGTTAATATTAAATGGGTTGATTCAGAAACAATTACAAATGAAAATGCAGATGAAATATTTGCAGATGTCTCCGGTATTATTGTTCCCGGAGGTTTTGGAAAGCGCGGCATTGACGGAAAACTTGCCGCAATAAAATATGCAAGAGAAAACAATATTCCATTTTTAGGACTTTGTCTTGGCATGCAGTTATCTATTGTAGAATTTGCAAGAAACGTACTGGGATACAGAGATGCACATAGTATCGAATTAAATCCTGCCACAACTCATCCGGTAATCAGTCTTATGCCGGATCAGGAAGGTGTTACGGATATTGGAGGCACCTTAAGGCTCGGATCTTATCCTTGCGTTCTCGATAAAGACAGCAAAGCCTTCCAGTTATACGAAAGTGAACTGATACATGAACGTCATCGCCATAGATATGAAGTAAACAATGATTATAGAAATGATTTGACAGCAAACGGCATGAAACTGTCCGGTATATCCCCTGATGGACGTATTGTTGAAATGATTGAAATTCCATCTCACCAGTTTTTTGTTGCCACTCAGGCACATCCAGAATTAAAGAGCCGTCCAAACAGACCACATCCTTTATTCCTTGGATTTGTGGAAGCTGCCATAAACAACAAATAAAATTCCGGTTTATGGAGGAGTGACTTTCCTGCTGAAGAAATACGGACAGAGAATATCTTCACCTCGATTCTTGAACATTTATAGAAAATAAAAATGTATTCAAGACTCTCAAGTTCCTATATTCTCTGTCCGTATTCTTCCAGCAGTGAAATGTGTCAACCTCTACAAAACTGTATTAATCAAATGGGATAGTATGGGCAGTCTTCCCATAGAAAGTCCTTGTTTCGCTTGGTTGTACTAGTCTACGAATTTAATTTCTTAAAAATTCGATTCGTGGTGGTGGGAAGAGATATATAAGGATACACTTGGAAACATTGAATTTCATAAACGGATTTG
>CAQBGY010000314.1:1448-4799 GCA_948759685.1 uncultured Eubacterium sp. | reverse complement strand
TCTTTCCCTACACGACGCTCTTCCGATCTATACAGAGTTTTCCCGTCAAATTCTGGCTTGACCCGATAATATTTCATTATTAAAACCTCCATAATTTCCCCGTTATGGTTTATAGGTGTATGGGATAGGGCTTTATTTGTTGCGGGGAAAACCCTTCAGAAAACCGCTTCATTTTTCCAGCTTTTAATATTGTCCATCAATAGCATATTTCAGCCGTTTAACAATCGTTTCCAATTCTGCCGCACAAGTCTTTAATGTTGTACGATTTACTTTTTCCATCTGCTGAAGTTTTGCCTTGTATGCGTTGCCTGTTCCTCCGTCCTCTTCTGGCTCTATCATACGGGAAATTTCCGCTAAATACTGTCGCATATAATCATATACTGCCGCTGTTGTTACTTCGTTGTATGCGCTGGCTTTTGCCTTATGAATAGTCATTTTATAAACCTCCCTTTTATGCCGCTGCCTTTTGTGCGTCTGCCAGCATTTCAAAATATACCGTTGTGCAACGTTTCCAAAAATCCCCACGCTCCGCCATTTCTAACGCTGTATCTTCGTCAACGTCAAACCATGCAGACATTAAGCGCATTTGATCGTAATAGGTGAAGTCTACCGTCATAGCAGAGGCCAGCCCTTGCAGCCAGTTTATAAAAGCGGCTTGTTTTCCGATACGATCCACTTCCCAACCTTTTTCACTCTGGAAAATTTTCCAGATTGCAAGCGTTTTTTCCGTGTTGGTTTTCGGCTCCGTGTCCATGCCGTCAAAATATCCCACATATCCGCTAAAATCCATATTGTCAAGAAGATACTTGCGGATTGTCTGGTTTACAGTCTTGTTTCTGATCGTTTTCATTTTGTTTTTCCTCCCCTTTATGCCGTCAACTTTTCAACAAATTCTTCAATCAGGTTTTCCAACTGATCCCGCTGCTGTTCCCATTTGAGAGTGTAGTCCCGCAAAATTTCCGCCGCTTTTTTGTCATATTCACGACAAAGTTTATAATCAGTCTTGCGCCCAATGGGGGAATAGCCTGTTGAAATAATCACGTTTCCCACGCTGTAATAATCGCAAGCCCAACCTTCGGCCCGTGTACTATAGGCAAAGGGATCAACAAACCGGAACAAATTCTGAAGGTTAGCATATCCCACGCAATAAACCGGATCGCCCATTTCCCGGATCGCCTTTTTTGTTGTCTTGTATTTCATGATATACCTTCACTTTCTCCCCGTGTAGCCGTTAGGTCAGCTATTGATTAAACCGTTATACTCGCATAACTTCAGATAGATAAATCCGCATACCAGCAGCCCGAAAAAATGCGCCTTTTTGGGTGTAGCTGATTTTTGCCTTGTGCCATTTTAGCGGCCCTTCGTCAATAATGGAATAACGCCAGTATACAAACGGATCATATCCTTCTTCAATATGTACTTCGATCCCGCCAGTGTTAAACAGGCTATAAACGCCGTGAACGTCAATATTTTTTGTTTTCATTTTGTGGCCTCCTTCGTCCAATTCGCAACGGCCTTTTTCAGTGGTATATAAATCGTGTCGTAGCCGTTACAATCGGGAATAAATAAACCTATTGTAAATTCTGCCGTATCAATGATTTTTTGCTCTGCCAGTTGTGATGATCTGCAATCTTCGCCCCAATTAAGTCCCAACAATGCGCCATATGCTACACGGTAAATAATGGCCTTTTCTTTTACTGTTGCCTTGCGCCGTGTGTCTCTGCTGTTACCATTTTCATATGTGCGGATAACTACTTCTTGACTAATACCTTCGGCAATTTCTTTTAATTCTGCTTCGGGCTTGTGCTGTCTGACTTCGGGCTTCTGATCGGGTTTAATCCATACATTGACAGTTTTGCCATTGGAGAAATTTACTTCGATCCTATCACCCAACATACAAAAATAATCATAGTGATTTTCAATACTTCTGTAAACAGGATAACCCGCTCTTGCGCTGGACTCTTCATCTTTTTTATACTCTGCGGGGAAGAATGCGGTAACGGCCTCCCATGCCTGATACTCTGTTTTAACTGTCATTTTGAAAACCTCCATAAATTTTTTATTGTGGTTTAATGGTTCATGGGATAGGGCTTTTTGTGCGTGAAAAGCCCTTCAGAAAAACACGTGATTTATAGCTATTGCATGGACTCCAACAATTTTTATTGTGGTTTGTTTGTCAAAATGCAATCATTCAATCAATTTTGTGGTTTAATTATCGCAGTTTACCTTCTGCCCTTTTGATCTGCTATGCTCCAATAGCTCTGTAAAATGCTGGAATAAAATCCACGTTAGCGGACAAAAGAAAATTAGATTTTCACGAAAATAAAAAAGTTAGGATCATACCATTCTTCATCACAATGTTCTTCATCATGTGATACACCAACAAAACCAGAAAAGCCTAAACGCCGTAACTGTTTAATAACTTTATCAAAATCTTTTAACTCTATTCCAATAACAGTAATTAATCCGGTTTTGTCGTTGATAATAGTATATCCTTGTTCGCCATAGTCAATAACAACTTCAAGTTGTGCAATGCGTTTACCGTGGTCATAAATACCACGATAGCAAAAACCATTTTGAAACTTTTTAGCAAGTTCAATATTGGTTTTGCCGTCAAGCGATAATTCAAGATACATTTTATAACCTCCATACGTTAGCATGAATAGTTGATTGATTATATCGTTATTTAAGCCTCTTTTATTTCCCCTCAATTCCTCATTAAGTTATTATAGGGATTTTCACCCACAAAATGGTAAGCTACTTAAAAAGTAGGCCAGCGGACTTAAAAGCGGACAAGTCAACGCTTTTAGTATCACACCTATATAACAGGGGAAGGAACGGCTTTATTTAGTTTTCAAGGTTCACGGCCTGACCTTAACGCCTCCCGCCTCTGCGCTTGCCTCCTATATCAAGCGACTTATTTGCGGCGGTTTGTTGTTTTCGTTTGGTATGGCTAAAGTATAGCATCGCATAACGGGAAAGTCAATAACTTTTTTGTTTCAAAATTGCATAAAAAGCAAAAGCTGAAATTGTGCATTATTGACTAATCCGTTATATGTGCGGTTTATGCCAGTGACGGCAGGAAGGTAGATCATGTGCGCTGGCCTGTATACAGCATTTTAAGGGCCGCTAACGGCGTTTTGTGTGCTGGCCTATGTTGGGATATGGGGAAATGTCAAAAAGGCGGGAAACGGCGTTAAAAGGCGATAGACGGCGAAGCACCATATAAACCCGCCAGAAATGCCGGGAATGTGCCGGGATCGTCTGCGCTGGCCTCCGGGCTGATCCCGTCCGCCCTGTTGCGCCGTCTGGCTGGCTGCTGGCTGTTTGTTCGGTTTTTGGTGTATGCCG
>CAQBGY010000314.1:0-1438 GCA_948759685.1 uncultured Eubacterium sp. | reverse complement strand
CCGCCAGAATGGGGACAAACCGCCCACGCCCTCCCGCCTGATCCCTCCCGCTATGCGTGGGGGTTAGTTTACATTTTGAAACTTTTTTCATTTTGCCAAAAAGGTAAAGTACACCTACTCAACATCCAAACCGCATTTTGTCATCGGAATTGTCATCGGAGAAGATTCCTAAAATGGGGTCAAAGTATCCAACCGCAAATTTAAATAGGCCAGCATAATTTCATTTTTTAATCTAAAGCTGGGCCGATGAAATCTCCCAAAATGGGAAATATGTATCCCGGCTAACTCGATGATCACAAAGATACGCTAAAAATTAATAACGGAATATTCAAAAAAGTTCTTGACTTTATATATGCAATCATGTATAATAGATAATAGAAAAGCACCTATTTCGGGGATGTTTTTTGATCGCAGCAAATAACGGTGTAATCAATCAAAATGGAGGGCTTTGCGATGAACAGCAAAAAAGCTATCAATGCTGGTGAAATGACTATCACCTTTTCTCCTGAACTGGAACAGATGCTTGGACGGCTAATGCAAGAAAAAACAACAGCCACACAAAAGGTAGCTGCTCCTATCATGGATCAGGACTATGTAGAACGTGATCATTGCAATCACAATCCTACTGATCCTATTCGTTCGCTGGATGATATTGAACGACTGAAGAATTACTTTCTGAATCGTAAAGGCTGGATGAACAATAACATCCGGGACTACGCCTATTTTGTGTTCTCTTTGAATATGTGCAGACGGGCGGGGGATATATTAGCACTCCATGTATATGACATTCTGAATCCAGATGGGTCATTTAAAACACACGTGACATTCGACCATGAGCAAAAGACCGGGAAGAAGTCTATTGTGTTGTTGAATACTAAGGCCAGAGATGCACTGACTTTATATTTCAATACTCTTGGTCAGTACAAAATGTCTGATTGGCTATTCCCGAATGGGAAGAAACCGACAGAGCCTATGTCAGTGGATGGAATGCGGCGTATGCTCCAGAGAGCAGCTAAAGCACTGGACATTGATATGCACATGGGGACACACTCGCTGCGTAAAACTAATCCTTATCACATGATCTCTACAAGTACAGATACACAAGATGAAGTAATGGTATCGCAGTTCTTACAGCATAGTAATATTAGAACTACCTATCATTATATAAAGCGGGATCAGTCTGAAATGGATGCTTTTATTGAAAGACATGGGCTTTAATCGGCGGGAGGTAAGATTTCAGCTTGCCAACACCTACGGCGTTGCCTTCGCTGTCATTCACTTGCCTGCGGCAAGTTCATGAAATAATACAACTGTATTTGATAGTTGCCCTCCAGAAAAAAGTCCTGAAACAGTCCCAATTTGGCTTGCTTCTGCGGGATTCCTGTATGCACCAAAAGGCATAATATTATATATATTTAATTATGGCTAAAAAGTGCAT
>CAQBGY010000313.1 GCA_948759685.1 uncultured Eubacterium sp. | reverse complement strand
TTCCACTCTTCCATAAATGAGAATTTAGCGGGTTAAATCGTTGGTTTCACTATCATCAGTATCTCTTAATTTAGCTTCTATCTCTTCAATGGTAGGCATAGTACCTTCCACTTTTTCGGGATAGAACTTTTCCAAATCATATTCGGATATACCCAAAGGTTGGTTGCTTGACTCCAAAGCATACTGAGCCTGTATGTGGTCTTTCTCTTTGCAAATTAGTAAGCCAATGGTTGGATTATCTCGTCCTTTTTTACGTAGTATATGATTACAAGCTACCACATAACCCCCTAATTGCCCGATGTCAGCAAACGCAAATTTGCCAATCTTTACTTCCACTACCACATAGCAAGAGAGGGAAAGATTATAAAAGAGCAAGTCAATAAAGTTTTCAGTTTCACCTATCTCCAAACGATATTCTTTGCCCACATAAGCGAAACCCGTACCCAGTTCAATCAGGAATCGGGTAATGTTATTCAGTAGAGCATCTTTGAGCAACCGTTCATTGTAACGCCCAGTTATACCCGTGAAAGCAAAATTGTAGGGGTCTTTGGTCAACTCCTGTGCAAGGTCGCTCATCGCGTCAGGCAATGTTTTTGTAAAGTTGGTCAGTGCCTTGCCCTGCCGCTCATAAAGGTCGGTGCTAATGAAATTGAGCAGCATACTACGACTCCAGCCGTTCTCCACCGTCTGGTGAACATAGAACAGAGCTTTGTCTATATCGTCTTTCACTTTATCCATTATCAAACAATGGTGTCTCCATGGGACTTCAAATATTCCACCAACTTGGTGGAATAATTCCGTTTCATTTTTTCCACCAAGTTGGTGGAAAGTTTTTAGAGCATCCTTGTATAACAAATAAAACTTCCTACAATAGTAAATATTGCTCTTTGACAAACCAGCCGCATTGGGTATAGCTTCACGTAAATCTTTGCTCAATCGAGTGATAACACTTTCGCCCCAGCGTTCTTCTACGTGCAATTCAACAATGTCACGACCTAAAAACCAGTTGAATTTCAACTGTTCCACATTTACTTTCACCGCTGCCTTTATTTGGCTTTGACGGTAGCGACCGCAAAGGTCTTTCACCCATTGCAGATATTCTTTATCAAGTATGTTTATTGACTTGTTCATCGTAATCTATAATACTTCAGTTGCGTTAATTTTTAGTTCTCCTGACATCAGCTTCGGGAGAAGTGTGTCGCGTAGAATTGTTAACCTAATACTTTCCTGTTCATTTCTTAGTATTTGGTCGAAATACGGTTTAGTCAATGAACTGAATGCTTTAAGTATTTCTTTATCAGGCATCAAAACTACCATCGCCTTAATTATTTTAGAATTGACAGCAGTTGCAATGGATGATGTGCTTCCAAGCTTTTCGTAATTATACCCTTTTAATAAGAAATATGTATATTCCCTATTTTCATCCGATGTGATAAATCTTGCTATAGCTTCATTAGTTGTTAATTCAGTTCCTGCAATTCCAACTCTTCCGATTGTAAGTTTAAAGCTTAGTAGAATTGTATCTTTGGGAACAAGTATAATATTATGCCTTTTAATGGCTTCATGCGTCAAGAATTCAGATGATGTAAAAACAAATCTTCCACATGATCCTAAATCTGAAATAGATACCCATGTATAATCAGATGAATTACTGGAAAACCATATTTGCTCTTTTCGTGGTGGGGTCTTACCAATATTAATATTATAAAAATCCTCGGCTTTACCAACGCGACACCCTTCAGGAATCATCCCCAGTTCCGATTCCACGAACTTCCCATCCTTGAACGGCTCAAAATTCACGAACCAAGCCTTGAACAACGCTTGTGCCTGCTGCTCTAAATTATCATTTATACGTTTATTTAATTGAATTTTTGCATCAAAGCTGAAAAGTATTTTGCCAATAGTCTTTTGTAAATCATAACTTGGTATTTTAATACTCATTCTATCCAACATTTCATTACTTAAACTAGCTCTTGTTACCATGTTAGACATAGATGTAACTTGATTTCTAAAAATAGCACTTCTGAAAAAATAGGCAGAGAAGATTGAATCAATCTTGATTTTTCCATTAGGACGAAGTCTTTTTGTAAAACCATTATAAGTAGCATTTGGATAATCTTTTAGTGCAACACAACTATATGCCAGTTCATTTTGTGTTTCACTGGTACGAGTCAGGAAAACATCCCCTTCTTTTACCGAGAATTTTTCTCTTTCTTTTTTTGATGACTCAACTAAATCATCTAGTGTATTGGGTAAAAAATGATTCTTGAAAACAGTCTTGAATGAAACAAAATCATAACCATGTCCAAAGAATTTGCCTCCTTTGGATAAGCCGTTATTGAAATCAAATATTTCTCCTAATTTATATTCTTTCCATTCTTCCATAAATGAGAATTTAGCGGGTTAAATCGTTGGTTTCACTATCATCAGTATCTCTTAATTTAGCTTCTATCTCTTCAATGGTAGGCATAGTACCTTCCACTTTTTCGGGATAGAACTTTTCCAAATCATATTCGGATATACCCAAAGGTTGGTTGCTTGACTCCAAAGCATACTGAGCCTGTATGTGGTCTTTCTCTTTGCAAATTAGTAAGCCAATGGTTGGATTATCTCGTCCTTTTTTACGTAGTATATGATTACAAGCTACCACATAACCCCCTAATTGCCCGATGTCAGCAAACGCAAATTTGCCAATCTTTACTTCCACTACCACATAGCAAGAGAGGGAAAGATTATAAAAGAGCAAGTCAATAAAGTTTTCAGTTTCACCTATCTCCAAACGATATTCTTTGCCCACATAAGCGAAACCCGTACCCAGTTCAATCAGGAATCGGGTAATGTTATTCAGTAGAGCATCTTTGAGCAACCGTTCATTGTAACGCCCAGTTATACCCGTGAAAGCAAAATTGTAGGGGTCTTTGGTCAACTCCTGTGCAAGGTCGCTCATCGCGTCAGGCAATGTTTTTGTAAAGTTGGTCAGTGCCTTGCCCTGCCGCTCATAAAGGTCGGTGCTAATGAAATTGAGCAGCATACTACGACTCCAGCCGTTCTCCACCGTCTGGTGAACATAGAACAGAGCTTTGTCTATATCGTCTTTCACTTTATCCATTATCAAACAATGGTGTCTCCATGGGACTTCAAATATTCCACCAACTTGGTGGAATAATTCCGTTTCATTTTTTCCACCAAGTTGGTGGAAAGTTTTTAGAGCATCCTTGTATAACAAATAAAACTTCCTACAATAGTAAATATTGCTCTTTGACAAACCAGCCGCATTGGGTATAGCTTCACGTAAATCTTTGCTCAATCGAGTGATAACACTTTCGCCCCAGCGTTCTTCTACGTGCAATTCAACAATGTCACGACCTAAAAACCAGTTGAATTTCAACTGTTCCACATTTACTTTCACCGCTGCCTTTATTTGGCTTTGACGGTAGCGACCGCAAAGGTCTTTCACCCATTGCAGATATTCTTTATCAAGTATGTTTATTGACTTGTTCATCGTAATCTATAATACTTCAGTTGCGTTAATTTTTAGTTCTCCTGACATCAGCTTCGGGAGAAGTGTGTCGCGTAGAATTGTTAACCTAATACTTTCCTGTTCATTTCTTAGTATTTGGTCGAAATACGGTTTAGTCAATGAACTGAATGCTTTAAGTATTTCTTTATCAGGCATCAAAACTACCATCGCCTTAATTATTTTAGAATTGACAGCAGTTGCAATGGATGATGTGCTTCCAAGCTTTTCGTAATTATACCCTTTTAATAAGAAATATGTATATTCCCTATTTTCATCCGATGTGATAAATCTTGCTATAGCTTCATTAGTTGTTAATTCAGTTCCTGCAATTCCAACTCTTCCGATTGTAAGTTTAAAGCTTAGTAGAATTGTATCTTTGGGAACAAGTATAATATTATGCCTTTTAATGGCTTCATGCGTCAAGAATTCAGATGATGTAAAAACAAATCTTCCACATGATCCTAAATCTGAAATAGATACCCATGTATAATCAGATGAATTACTGGAAAACCATATTTGCTCTTTTCGTGGTGGGGTCTTACCAATATTAATATTATAAAAATCCTCGGCTTTACCAACGCGACACCCTTCAGGAATCATCCCCAGTTCCGATTCCACGAACTTCCCATCCTTGAACGGCTCAAAATTCACGAACCAAGCCTTGAACAACGCTTGTGCCTGCTGCTCTAAATTATCATTTATACGTTTATTTAATTGAATTTTTGCATCAAAGCTGAAAAGTATTTTGCCAATAGTCTTTTGTAAATCATAACTTGGTATTTTAATACTCATTCTATCCAACATTTCATTACTTAAACTAGCTCTTGTTACCATGTTAGACATAGATGTAACTTGATTTCTAAAAATAGCACTTCTGAAAAAATAGGCAGAGAAGATTGAATCAATCTTGATTTTTCCATTAGGACGAAGTCTTTTTGTAAAACCATTATAAGTAGCATTTGGATAATCTTTTAGTGCAACACAACTATATGCCAGTTCATTTTGTGTTTCACTGGTACGAGTCAGGAAAACATCCCCTTCTTTTACCGAGAATTTTTCTCTTTCTTTTTTTGATGACTCAACTAAATCATCTAGTGTATTGGGTAAAAAATGATTCTTGAAAACAGTCTTGAATGAAACAAAATCATAACCATGTCCAAAGAATTTGCCTCCTTTGGATAAGCCGTTATTGAAATCAAATATTTCTCCTAATTTATATTCTTTCCATTCTTCCATAAATGAGAATTTAGCGGGTTAAATCATTCGTTTTAATCTCCCAAAAA
>CAQBGY010000312.1 GCA_948759685.1 uncultured Eubacterium sp. | reverse complement strand
CGACCACCGAGATCTACACTCTTTCCCTACACGACGCTCTTCCGATCTTGCTTTCCGGCGTTCGGATATAAAAGCTCCAATCTTAGTTTGATTCATCATTCCGTCCTCCTGCTTGCGGTAATTATATAAATCCGGCATAAAAATGAACACCTACCAACGGTAGAGTTTGATAAAACAGGACTTTTAACTCTGCTGATTGTATCATTCCGGGCAAAATTTGACAAAATATCACAGGTGTGCCGTTTCTTACCTCACGCTCTTTTCGTTACACAAAGCAGCCGGCTGTGCGATTATCGGCTGTGATAACAGATAAAAGAAAAGAGAAAGCCCACCCGCTAAAGTCGGTCTTCCTCTCTCCATGAATAAAGCCATGCGCTCCTGCCCATGCAGAAACCGCCCAGGCTGCAGCCTCAAGACTATGATACGGTTATATGCCCTTGATTGCAGGCTTAAAATTACAATCCTTTCTGTCAGAAACCTGTTCCCGGCACTCCATGGAACAATCCCCGCTGTTTCTTTTCGTCTGCCCTTACTGCTGCAGTTCCTTCCATTTTTTATGGCTTTTCTTCTCAACCTTTTTTATCTTGCTTTTAAATTCGGCAGAAGCCGTATGGTCCTTTTCAAACCGGCTCTTTCCTACAAGAAAATAGTCGTAGCGCAGCACATCTGCACTTCCGGTCGGGTCATCCCATGTCACATCGAGATAGTACCACTTTTTCCCGACCCGGACCATGTTCCACGCATGGCTCTGCGTCCCGCTTCCGTTGCTGGCCTTTCCGGTAATCGTATAGCATTTCAGACCAGCCTCCGTCAGCATTTTGTAGGCAAGCTGCGCATAGCCCTGGCAGACCGCCTTTCCTTCCACCAGCGCGCCGTATGCCGAGTAGCAGTTGGACGTAAACTGATACCGCGTATTGTTCACAATAAAATCGTGGATCAGTTTGACCTTCTGGTAATCTGATTTCCCCTTCACCTTCAGGTCTGCCAGAGCCTCTTTGACTGCGTCATTCACCGCTTGCAGCTGTTTGGCTGTCTCCCGGTACTGAATGCGGACTGTATATTCCGTGCGCCTGATCTTGCTTCCCACATATTCCTGCCTTGTCGACACATTCAGGGATGCCACACTGTTTGCGAGATAATCCGCATCGTCCGAGGTCTTTTTATCGATTGCACAGACCTCCGCAAACAGCGCGTCCAATTCCCCGTCAAAGATCTTTTTCCCGTTCCCCTCGCACGTAAATGTGCCGGAGCTTTCCCGTTTCAGCGCAAGCTTGTATATTTGATTAACAAACTGCTTGTGGCTGCTGACGGATGTCCCGCCACTCTCCCTGTTATCATACAGGGAAAATGCCTGCACCGGCGTCGGATTTACCGCGCATATGCTGACTGCCACTGCAAAGCAGGCGATCACGGCGGCAATCCTTTTTTGAATGGTTCTTTTATTTTTTCCCATGTCTGAGATCCTCCTGTTTTCGTTATAAAGGTAATACCCGTTTCCCTGTTATGATTTTACCACCTGCCGCTTTTCCTGGCAAATACTTCTTCTGCATGCCGGCATTCTTTTCTGCCGTACTATAGAATCCCATTCACATAATCCCGGATTGCCTGATTGTCCTTCGTGAAAAGCCCGTCGTCAACGATCGCGCCCTTCGCGCAGCTCTTAATAAACGCAACGGATTCCTCAAACTGACCCCGGTCCATCGAAGCCGACTGCGAAACCGGGTAAATGTATTTTCCGCTCAGGTCATAGCGCTCCAGAAATGTCCCGAACGTCATCGGCGCGGTATGCCACCAGATCGGGTGTGAAAACTTGTATCAGGATAGATTCTTCTTTATTTTTCAGCATTTTAACGCTATACACACTTTCTTCTATTTTGTATGTAAAAAAATCGATTCTTCTCCAAGCCTTATTTTTCTCTTTCTACACAATATCCCCTGATCATTTTGAAGATTCCTTTTGCAGTTTATTCAACGCTCGAAGCAACTTTTGGTTCTCCTTCTTCAGATTTTCATTTTCATCTAACAACCTCTTTATTTCCCTTTGATATAACTCTACCTGTTTCTCCAGGCTCTTATCTCGCACCTCTTTCTTTATCCAGGCAAGTGTTCCCTGATCCTGTTTTTCTTTCTCTTCATCTAATATATTTTTCACTTGCTCATTCTTATAAAAAAATCCTTTCGACAACCCTGTATTTCTGGAAAGATCAGAGACTGATATCGCATTCCCCTCTGACGCTGTTCTGCGAATCTCAGCAATGGCAAGTTGCACCTTTTTCTCACTTTCCTGCCGGTTCGCTTCATTCATCTTATCGTACTTCGCCATCAATAACCTCCCTCCCAAACTGTTTTCTTGTTGCTTGAAGAATTCATCTGACTTCTCAGCCACTTTCTCATCAACCCATCCGATATATTTCTTTACGGTTTCATCCGTAGAATAGCCCATGTACTCCCGGATTGCCTGGATTGAAGTACCATTCCGATATAAAGCTTTGCATAATTCCTTTTGGTATCCATTTCCTTTGAATACATATTCTCCATCCAATATGCGGGACTTCAGGCATTGTCTCTTAATTGACTCTTCAAAACTTCTTGCTGTATATTTCTTATCTCGGTTTAGAAAAAGCAGCCTCTCTATATCTATACGATTCTTTTCCGAATATCTTAAAACCAACAAGTGCAGGATATCCGGTATAGGAACACTCCTGTTCGTACCCGGCACTTTTATCCAACTATCTTCATTCTCACAATAAAAATCTGCATTTCTCAGCAAGAACAGCTTTCCCTTATCGATACCTGTATACAGTAGAATCAGACTCATAATACGCAGCTGCTCAGGAAACTCTGGAAGTTTAAACATTAGCAAATCCAGCTTTTTATCCAAGTCCTTAATTTCACGATTTTTAGGATAACTTTTCTTTTTATAAAAGAGAACAGGTATTGTGAAATGATTGATATAATCTTTCGTCTGCAAGTATTGAAGAAATATCGTAACTGTCCGAACCTTATTATTATAGCTTTGAGGGTCGATTCTCTGCATACTCAGTTTATCAAAGTATTCTTTTACGAGGCTAATATCTAGCGCTGTAATTGCTCTTTTCTGCTCTTCTAAATGTTTAAGAAATTCTTTTATATATGTCTGCTTTATGCGTATTGTACCCAGATTCAAATTCGTAACCGTAAAAAGATATTTCATATATTCCTGCAGCACCTTTCGATTATCTTCCAGTCGAATATCTAAAAAGAAAAGCTTTCTATTGTGCTGCTAAGACTGTATCTTTCATGAGCAATATTTAACTTCGCCACATACCAGACATAAGCTTCCCAGTTTATTTCTTTCGCTTCCAGAAATAAAGTCTTTCTACAGAAAGCAATAAAGCTTTTGGAGTTTATATTAAGTTCTGCTATCTGCATTCTTAACAACGAGGCAAATTCCTCTTCTTGAGCCATCTCCATTTTTAGAATATCCTGAAGTCCTGAAGTCGCCGCATAACAAAGCAGGTACTTTAATGGAAACAAGTACCTGTATCGTTTTTCTTCTTTATTTTTAACTGTTTTATCAACGTAGCTTAAAAGTAATTTTATCTGCAATTTCACAGTTTGAGCTACGTTTCTTCCAAAATCCCAATGCGGGGTTTCTGGCTCTGCATCTTTACTATTCAACCCGTTTCTCCATTTTGTGCTAAAATCCATTAAAATGTCATTTCACATTTTATGCCGTTAAAAATATCTTCTTGCCGTATTCTAAACACAACTACTTACTCGTCATCCTCCAGTAAAGGCATATTGATTAATTCCTGCAACTTCTTCTGCAGTATATTCTTATCCGGCAATTGGAGTTGATACTCTGCAACCATCATTGGAGACAATGTTCTGCTCATAGCATACTCAACGACTTCATCATCTTTAGATGCACATAATATCATTCCGACACTCGGATTCTCATTTTCCTTTTTCTTCTGACGATCAAGGGCTTCCAGATAGAAATCCATTTTCGATATATACTCTGGCTTAAATTTACTAACTTTCAGTTCAAATGCCACAAGACACTGCAATCCCCGATGGAAGAAAAGCAGGTCAATCTTGTAATCTTCACCGCCCACCTGAACTCTGAATTCTTCATCAATGAACGTAAAATCCCTGCCAACCTCCAGAATAAAATCTTTCATATTCCTGATCAGGCCTTTTCTTAAATCAGGCTCCTTGAAGTTAGACGGCAAATCCAGAAATTCTATCACATAAGAATCCAGAAATGGATTTTCTTTCAATCCCTTTATCGGCTCAGGAAGCACTTTTTCCTTAGACAACATATATCGTTCATAATATCCACTGTCAATCTGGCGGGATAGTTCTCGTGCCGAATAATTTTCTTTTATACAAAGTGTTATATAAAAATGACGCTCTTCGGGTGTTTTCGCTTTTGAAATGATAGCCAGATGGTTTGACCAACTTATTTGTGACAACAGTGTTGTCACAAATAAGTCATCTGCATAAGTTTCATAAAATTTTTTCATACGATACAGACCACGCCTGTTAAATCCTTTAATTCCAGGAAAAGCATTTTGAACCTCTTTTGCGACTGTATCTATATAAGCATCCCCAAATGATACTTTCGTGGATTCCGTACTCAGGTATTCTCCCACTTTCCAATACATCTGAATCAACTCTTCATTAACCTTTTTCAGTGCATTCTGCCTTGATTGACTAATAATCTGGATGAGATTACCTGCTGCTGAGATTTCATTTTTCATCAAAATCTACCACCTTTCAAACTTCCAGACATGCCGGGCGGCATGCCCTCCTTACGTCGTACCTGCCTT
>CAQBGY010000311.1 GCA_948759685.1 uncultured Eubacterium sp. | reverse complement strand
CAAAGAGTGACCCTCTCTTTGCAATCTCCGCTTATGGGTTACCCCTAAGAACCCCTCTGCGAAAGCGAGCAAAGTAAATCAATTGTAAACAAAGAAAAGAAGCTATGGCAACAAAATCAAGCATACACATCAAGCCTTGCAACATCGCATCGAGCGAGGTACACAACCGAAGGACTGCCGAATATATGCGTAACATCGGGGAGTCCAGAATCTATGTCGTTCCCGAACTCTCCACCAACAACGAACAGTGGATAAATCCCGACTTCGGCACTCCCGAACTGCGAACTCATTATGACAATATCAAGCAAATGGTCAAGGAAAAGACCGGACGTGCCATGCAGGAAAAGGAAAGGGAACGCAAGGGAAAGAATGGAAAAATTATCAAGGTGGCGGGATGTTCACCCATTCGTGAAGGAGTATTGCTCATCAGACCGGATACCACACTGGCTGATGTACGCAAATTCGGTGAAGAGTGTCAAAGACGCTGGGGCATCACACCGTTGCAAATCTTCCTGCACAAGGATGAAGGGCATTGGCTGAACGGTCAACCGGAAGCGGAAGACAGGGAAAGCTTCAAGGTCGGGAACAGATGGTTCAAGCCGAACTATCATGCCCATATCGTTTTCGACTGGATGAACCACGAAACCGGAAAGAGCAGAAAGCTCAATGACGAGGATATGGCAGCCATGCAGACCTTGGCTTCCAATATACTTCTGATGGAACGTGGGCAGGCAAAAGCTGTCACTGGTAAGGAGCACTTGGAGCGAAACGATTTCATCATAAAAAAACAGAAAGCCGAACTGCAACGTATAGAGGAAACCAAACGACACAAGGAGCAACAGGTAAGCCTTGCCGAGCAAGAACTCAAACAAGTAAAAGCAGAGATACGCACGGACAAACTCAAAAGTGCAGCTACCGATGTAGCCACTGCCATAACCAGTGGTGTAGGTTCTCTTTTCGGAAGTGGAAAGTTGAAAGATTTAGAACAATCTAACGAGAATTTACGTCATGAAATTGCCAAACGTGACAAGGGCATTGATGAATTAAAAGCCAAGATGCAACAAATGCAGGAACAGCATAGTAAGCAGATTCGTAACATACAAGGAATACATAATCAAGAGCTTGAAACCAAAGACAAGGAAATTTCACGATTGAACGCCATTCTTGAAAAAGCGTTCAACTGGTTCCCATTGCTCAAAGAAATGTTGAGAATGGAAAAGCTCTGCTATGCCATCGGATTTACCAAAGATATGATAAACAGTCTTTTGACAAAAAAGGAAGCTATCAGATGCAATGGTAGGATTTATTCCGAAGAACACAAACGTAAGTTTGACATCAAGAATGATATTTTCAAGGTGGAAAAGAATCCAACCGATGATAGCAAACTGATACTGACCATAAACAGACAGCCGATAGGCGAATGGTTTAAGGAGCAATGGGAAAAATTAAGGCAAGGTTTGCGACAATTAGCAGAAGAACCAAGAAAAAGTAGAGGATTCAGAATGTAATTATGATAGTATTTGATTGTATCTCAATAAAATTAAATATCTTTGTAAGCGGATTGAGGCTACTCTATCCAAGACATATTAGAATTTAGAAGAAGCGTTATGCTTATTTCTTGCGAATGAAAACCTGAGAAACTTTCAAACGTGTACAAGAATAGCATAGTGGTTCTCACGCTATAGCGTGGGCTGCTATTGTTACATCTGTACACAAAGGTTTTCTCAGGACCTTCATTCAAAGACGTGGCATTACAGTTCCACGCTTCGTGATATTATAAAGTCCTTGTGGCAGCTGGAGGTGTATAATTAAAACAGTTAGTTGATATGAAACAGAATATATGCGTGGTAATATTTTTATTGCTTTCAACCATATGTAAAGCCCAAACATTCATATACCCCCAAAACGATTCTATCCTGACAGAATATAATGATGGAAAATTTTGGGCTTATTTAAACAAAAATGATTTTGTTGTAGGTCTTTCATGCTTTGAGGAAAAAGATGATTATGGAAAATACTATCACTTGGATATTTTTATCAAGAATTTAAGTGAAACCCCAATTGTATTCCAACCTGATAGCGTACACTCTAATCTACTAACAAAAAAAGATGATACTTTAAAACTTGAAGTATATACAAATGAAGAATATCAAAAAAAAATAAAACGCTCACAAGCATGGGCTATGGCATTATATGGAATCTCTGCCGGCATTAATGCAGGAACAGCAGGATATTCAACATCCTATTCTACGTCTTATTCTTCTAATGGTTATGCTTACACTACCATAACCAATCATTATGACGCTAATGCAGCATACCAAGCAAATGTCGCATCTACCAATCAAATGCTTACATTAGGACAAATGATGGATAATGACCGAACTATACGTGAACAAGGATATTTAAAAACCACAACTATTTATCCCGATGAAGCTATTATTGGCTATATGAATATTAAAAGGGAAAAAGGTAAGATTTTGATTGTAAACATTCCCATCGGAGATTATATTTATACTTTCAAATGGGATGTAAATAGGAAGAAATAAATACAGTAATAGCTATACTATTACCCTTAATTTTAATCACTTAAATGATTTACCTATGAAGAAACTTACGATTATTTTTTATTTATTTTTAATTCCATTATGTGTTTTTGCACAAAATGAAAGTTCCATTTCACATACCAAAACAGTTAATGATTCTACTTTGATTAAAATACATGCTATTGTAGAAGATATAGATTTTCGTATGCATGGACTTGATAGATACAAGCTATATCCAACAGAAAATATATATAATTTTCTGCAATTAGATACAATGACAGGGAAAATAGAAATTGTACAATGGTCTTTGGATGATGATAAAGAAGGTTCTGCAACCCTTAATAACGAAGACCTATCTCTTGGTACAGGCTGTGGAACATTTGAATTATATCCAACAAAAAATATATATCAATTTCTTTTGTTAGATAAAGTAACAGGAAGAAGATGGCATGTTCAATGGGGATTTGAATCAAGTAAAAGATGGATAAAAAGAATCTATTAAATCAGTAATATGCATATTGCCATCACCGTTATCTTTTTTGCAGTGGTAATCTTTATTAAATTGAAGATGCCAATGTGGAAAGGCAAGTATTCTGAAAAACTTGTGAATAACAAGATTCAAGAGTTACCAGAAGAGTATGTTGTTTTTAATGATTTACTATTCGAAAGTAACGGATATTCAACACAAATTGACCATATTGTAGTTTCACCTTATGGTGTCTTTGTAATTGAAACAAAGGGATATAAAGGTTGGATTTTGGGCAGAGAGAACGGTGAATACTGGACGCAAACCATCTATAAAAGTAAACATCAATTTTACAATCCGATAAAACAAAACGCTGGACATGTAAGATTTTTGCATCATTTGCTCAAATGTTCAACGGATATACTTTTTATTCCAATTGTCGTTTTCAATAACAGTGCGGAATTAAAAGTGCATGCTGACAATAACATAGTTGTAAACAGATATAATCTAAAACGTGCTATATTACAATACAGAACTGCTGTTCTTAATCAGGAGACCATAAATTGGATAATACAGACAATTAACCAGAATCGCATAATCGCTGATAAAGAGAAACTAAAACAGCATAAGCATAACGCAAAGGCTCGGCAATACAGAAGTTCACGCCTAATAAATCAAGGTGTTTGTCCTCAATGCGGAGGACATCTCATTTTGAGGAAAGGCAAGTACGGCACTTTCTATGGATGTTCAAACTTTCCCACATGCAAGTTTACCATAAACTCATAAATAGCAATCCTTGTTTTATATAGTATCAGAACATAAAACTAAACCCTTTCTTTCGTGATACATTGAATCGTTCAATTTCTATAGAAAGTGATTTCTTCAACTGCCTTGCCATAAAGTCCAAAAACGGCTGATTAGTTTCTTCATTCTGACATTGGCGCAGGGAAAGAATATATTCTTCTCTATCTTCTTTAAATATTTTGGTCGGAAAAAGGTGATAACAAAATTGGATGTAGTTCATCAGTAATCGAGCCGTTCTTCCGTTGCCATCCACCCACGGATGAATAGTTACTAAATTAAGGTGGGCATTAAAGCTCAATTCGTATTGTTCTCGAAGTGTTCCCATTTTTTTTTGCTTCTCTTGAAGAATCGCACAAAGTTCATCCACCTTAGCAGGAACTTTCAAATAGTTCATATAAGAATGTCCACCAACACCAGCCGTAACACCACATAGACGGAACTCTCCTTTAGAAGAATCAAAAGAGCCGCCCAACACACTGTGAACGCTGCCAGTAGTACGCATCAACATTGCATTCAACCTTTTCAGAAAAGCAGGAGTTATAGGTACAAGACTGCCTGATTCAGTTTTGGCAAGTTCATACGCTTGCTTCAAATCTTCATTCATCAGATGATGTACAAGCGGTTTCCCTTTCGCTGTTACTCCCTCGTCAAAGAGAAGCTGCGTATCAAGTTCGGTCAACGTTGAGCCTTCTATGGCTGTGGAATGGGTAATGAGAGAATAAAGGTAGTACTTGTCATAGTCCACCGCTTCACTGATACCAAGTTTTTGAAACTTCTGGTACAACAGTTCTATTTCTTGCCAAACACCTTGTTCCATTACTTTTATTTAATAGGCTTTATTTCTTTTCAAAGGTAACTTATTTACTACGTTCAACCAAAAGAAATAATGACTTACTGCTATATTTTTTGCACGTGTGGGGAAAATGTGGGGAAAATTCAAGCAAAAGAAAAAGCTAAGTATTGAATTATCAAATACTTAGCTTTTTTCTTTGTACCCAGACCCG
>CAQBGY010000310.1 GCA_948759685.1 uncultured Eubacterium sp. | reverse complement strand
ACAGCAATAACATATATTGTCATTATTGAGTTGAAATCTCCTTGCCAATCTTGTGCCAATAATAAATTATTTTCTGAGGCAATGATATGATTAAAGAATTTTCTTGGTCCTCGTCCAACACGAACTTTCAAAATCAAGGGGGCTTTTTTAGCACATCCTTGTTTTATTTCTATTCGATTATCTGTTTGACCAAACATGGCATTATAGGCTCCAGCTGAAACATATTTCCTCAATCGGTCATGCAACTTTTTTGCTGGTTCCATTAGGTTAGCACCAAAAGTCTTTGAAAATGCTCTTGAGGCATTACGATTATCGAGATTTAATACAAAATCTCGATAACATTTAACTTCTTTGGAACTACCATATTCAATGTTCATTTCTACTCTAACTGTTGTTTCGGTGGCAAAGATACAACTTTTCTTTCAGAACTCATCGCCTACCAAATAAAATTGTGTACCTTTGCATTCGTAAAGGCAAAATGTCGGGTATGAATAAGATAAAAGAGGTTTTGGAAACAAAAGGGTTAAGTCAGACAGAATTAGCAGGCTTACTTGGAAAAAGTTTCAATATGGTAAATCTATACGCAACTAATAAAATACAACCTCCTATTCCTGTCTTGTATCAAATTGCCGATATTTTGAATGTTGATGTACGGGATTTACTTGTCCCAAATCTAATTAAAGAACGTTCTCCGTATGGCGAAAAAAGAGGTTAAGACAGACCTTTGGGTTTATGAATTATTGCAAGAAGCCAATATTCATCTAACTCCACAAGGGTGTGATATAAAGGAAATAGATGAAGCGTTAAGAACTGCATCTAAATCAAAAACAGGTAATGCAGGCTATCCCGAATATTGTGGGGTGGTCAAGGATTTTATCCTTGTAATAGAAGACAAAGCATCACTTGCCAAGCACATTTACAAAGATGAAAATGACTTGTTGTCGCAAGAAGTTAAAGTTGTAAAGGATTATGCCGTCAACGGAGCTTTATACTATGCGTTGCATTTAGCTGTAAACACCTCGTATAATAAAATCATAGCTCTTGGTGTATCGGGAAATGAAAAACATCATAGGATTACACCGATATTTGTCAATGAACGTGGCGATTATCAAGAATTGCCTGATGTTGAAACATTCATCTCTTTCAATGAATCCAATATTGATGAGTATTATCTGAAAGAAATACTATGTGAAGAAACGGATGTAGAAAAGACAACGGCAGAAATTCTGAAAGATGCCGAGAAACTGCATAATGACCTGCGCAACTATGGAAATTTGACAACAGAGCAAAAACCGTTGGTTGTGTCGGGGATAATGCTTGCTTTACGTGAAATTGAATATAAGACATTCTCTATTGAATCCCTTATAGGTGACTCTATAAAAACTGATGGGCAAAAGATTTACGAAGCAATCAAGAGTAATTTGGCAAGAGCCAATGTTACTCCCGATACAAAACGAGATAAATTACTCAGTCAATTCTCAGTCATAAAAGACACTACAAAAATTAACGAGAAAGACGACACATTGGGCAAAACACCATTAAAGCATTATACCGAATTTCTCTATAACAGCATATATAAGAATATCAGATACCACAATTCTGCCGAAGATTATTTAGGGCGGTTTTATGGTGAGTTCATGTCTTATTCAGGAGGAGATGGACAGACATTGGGTATCGTGCTTACACCGAAACATATAACTGAATTGTTTTGTGAGTTGGCACAACTTAAAACAACGGATAAAGTCTTTGACCCATGTTGCGGCACGGCAGGCTTTCTAATTGCTGCGATGCACAAAATGGTAAAAATGACAGATGATGAAAGTCTGAGGAAGAGTATCAAGCGTGACCAATTATTCGGTATCGAGTTGCAATCCTATATGTTCACCATCGCCACTACTAATATGATTTTGCGTGGCGATGGCAAAAGCAACTTGCATAATATGGACTTTCTACGGCAAAACCCAAAACAGATACAGCTGAAAGGCTGTACCGTAGGAATGATGAACCCTCCATACTCGCAAGGCTCTAAAGCTAATCCTGATTTGTATGAGATTAGCTTTACTGAGCATTTACTTGATTCATTGACAGAGGGCGCAAGAGCCATCGTTATTATACCTCAATCCTCAGTTACAGGTAAGAGTAAAGAAGAACAGAATATAAAGAATAATATTCTGAAAAACCATACATTAGAGGGGGTTATAACCCTCAACAAAAACACATTCTATGGAGTGGGTACAAATCCGTGTATTGCCGTATTTACGGCAGGAATACCGCATGATAAAAACCATTTATGTAAATTCATTAATTTTGAAGATGATGGATTTGTGGTGAGCAAGCACATAGGTTTGGAAGAGACAACAAGTGCCAAAGACAAACGACAACATCTGCTTGATGTATGGTTTGGAAGAATTGAAGCTGAGACCAAGTTCTGTGTAGAAACAACTATTGAGGCAGAAGATGAGTGGTTACACGCCTTCTACTACTTTAATGACGAGATACCATCAGAAAAGGATTTTGAGAATACAATGGCTGATTATCTAACATTTGAGTTTAATATGATAACTCACGGAAGAGGGTATCTTTTTGATGAAAAAGGAGGTTGCGATGCTTGAACTAAGGGATAGACAGTGGGAAGTTTTTGATTTCAATGAAATATTTGAGATAAAAAAAGGATTCTACAATAAAAAGCCTCCATGTTTTGATAATGGAACAACACCATTCATTGGGGCATCTGATTCAAATAATGGTTTTACTGGGTTTACAACATATTCATCTATAAAAGCAAATTCCAAAGTTGGATATGGTAAAAATGAACCTATTGAACAAAAAATATACAGTGGAAATGCTATTTGTGTAACAAATAATGGTTCTGTAGGATATGCCTATTATCAACAGCATAAATTCACCTGTACTCATGATGTAAATCCTTTATATCTAAAGAGCAAGAAGCTTAACAGATATATTGCCATGTTTCTGATTGGTTGCATTGAAAAACAGCGAGTTTGTTTTACTTATGCAAGAAAATGGCGTCCTAAAAGAATGGTTAAATCCAAATTAATACTTCCTGTAACTGCTGAGAAAATACCTGATTGGCAGTTCATGGAGGACTACATGAAGCAAAAAGAACAACAGATTTTAAAACCAACAATAGAAAGATTATGCAAAAGGCTAATAATCAACGATATACTGGGGGGGGTAAGTCACTGTGTTCCAATTGGAAAGCATTTTACTTTACTGAAGTTTTTACCGAAATTCAGCGTGGTAAACGACTTAAAAAAGCCGACCATGAGGAAGGTAATACTCCCTATGTATCATCAACATCCCTCAATAACGGTATTGACGGATTTATTGGTAATGATGGCAGCGTAAGAAGATTTGACGATTGTTTAACATTGGCGAACAGCGGTAGTGTTGGCTGTGCTTTTTATCATCAATATACTTTTGTCGCAAGTGACCATGTTACGAAATTAAAACGTGATGGGCTTGATAAATATGCTTATTTGTTTATGATTCCGATTATCAATAGGTTGTCGGAAAAATACAGCTTTAACCGAGAAATAAATGATGAGCGTATAAAACGAGAAAAGCTATTGTTACCTGCCACTGATAAGGGAGAAATTGACTTCGCCTTTATGTCTGCTTTCATGAAAGATGTCGAACATAACATACTCAATACCACACTTAAAGTCTTCAAGGAACGAGCAAGTGTTAATAAATTAAAAAAGGGGGGGGGTGAATTGGAAGAACTTCCTATTACGTGATTTATTCCCAACACTTGTTGCTGGTAAATCAAAAGGACTTAATCATATTGAAAAATCAGATAGTGGTATTAGCTATCTTGGTGCGACCAATCAAAATAATGGGGTGCTATGTTTTGTAAGTAGAGAAGATAAAAGCACAATTCAAAAAGGGAATTGCATTGCCTTTATTCGTAATGGCGAGGGATCAATGGGGTATTCTGTGTACAAAGCCGAAGATTTCATAGCCACCTCCGATATGACATTAGGCTATAACAACCATCTCAATAGATATACAGGTACATTCATTACAACTATAGCAGACCGGGTCAGAGGGAAGTATAATTTTGGATATAAACGAAGTGCAAATCGTTTATCCAAAGAAATTATCACGCTTCCTGTTGATAATGACGGTTCTCCCGATTGGGAATATATGGAGGACTATATGCGTAATATTGAAAGCGCACATATTTTAACCTATCTCAAAATGGTACAGAATGACTTCGCTTATTAAAGACTTTAAGTGAAGTCATTTCAAATTTCATAAGAGACCCCTGCTTTTCCTTTGCGGTCGAATCGGATGAGATACGGATAATTTTAGCTTCTTAAAATGTTCTTTGAACCAAACCCCAATCGGTTGCAAGTCAATCGTAAGAACGAACTTTCCTTTGTCAGTGAACACTTTGGCTTTGACATCCTTTGCCATGAATTTCCGTTTGTGTTCTTCCGAATATAGTTCACCACTATATTCAAGCGGCTTGCCCATCATCAGTACTGCCGTCTGTTCTTGATTGAAACCTACGGAAAGGCAGAACCTTTCGAGATTGAGCATACCCTTTATTTGCGGAAACCATTTCAATGTCTTGTTCAACAAGGCGGTAAGCCTTGATACCTCTTTCTTGTGTTCGGTATCTCTTACCTGCAATTCCTTGATGTGCTTCTGCTGCATATCCAACATTTGGCGGCTGTGTTCGGTCTGCATGGTCTGTATCTTGGTTTGCAGCGTTTCGATGGTTTCCTCGTGGGTGTCTACCGTCTGATGCAATACGGAGTTTTCCCTCTCCAAAGTCTTGACCTTGTTACT
>CAQBGY010000309.1 GCA_948759685.1 uncultured Eubacterium sp. | reverse complement strand
ATCTTTGCTGTAAAAAAATTTAAAATTTGTGTCCAGTTTTTGTTGACTAGTACAGGTGTAATCTAAATAATCCTTTTCATAAGTTTTATGTTGCGTTTTCGCACAACGGATTACATCATACCAAATTTAAGATTAAAAAACAGCGCTCTTGCAGAAAATGGAACTTTTTTGCAGAAAACGGCAAAAAACCTTTCAGACAATCTGCACACTAAGTTCCCTTCCCTCAATCATATTTATCATTGCTTCAACAGTAAAGAGGCACTCATTATCTATATCTTCTTCTGTAATTTGAATCCCAAACGCCTTTTCCAAATCAAAAAAAATATAAACTAAATCACTTGGCAACAAATTCCATTCAGGACCAACCACAGGTTCATTGAAATCTTTTTCTGCCATATTAATATTCAACCTTTCTTTAAATATCTCTCCTATTTTTTTTACAATTTCTTCTCTACCCATTTATTGCTCCTCTTATATAATTACATTTGTTCCATACTGTTCCAACAAGTTCAAAACATAGCCATACAATTTTTGCATATCAGCAAAAACATTATCTCTTTCTATCCGTTTCACTTCCTGCAATACCTTTTCTGGATAAACATGAATGTACGAAACTTCTCCCTGCACATCCTCATTTATCAAATCAATAACACTATTATTTACATACATGCAGTCAATTTCTTTGCCGAATCGGTATTTCATTAACGGATGAACATAATTAAAATAATTATCATCAAAATAATTAAAGTGATTACAAAGTACAGTAACATCTGCGGGTAATGCGCACGATATTTGATATGCCAACATACCAAATTTGTTATTATTTTTTTTATTAATAGGCATTATTCCTCCCGGAACCCCTATAATTATCACATCTGGTTTTTCTTTTTTTTCTATATTTTTTACATATTTATTAAATAGCAATGGTTTTTCATAATCCATTACACTGTTATCTAACATAAAGTCAGGCACATCATAATCACCAAAAAACGATCCATAAGCTTTACTTCCAATTAATATTGATTTATAACCAGAATTTTGGAAATTTTTATGCAATGCTAACTCTACCCCATATTTATTTGTATTTTCAGATATACCCATTACAAAAATTATAGAAGCGTCAAAATCAGATAACTCAATCGATTTCATTAAATCAAGATTAATAGTAGCTTCATATTCACTTAAACATATTCGGAAATACACATTTTGACTGTGTGCAATCTCATCTAGCTCACATTCTATTTCACTATCAAGTTTATAAAAACATATTACATTTTTTCCCGATTTTAGTGAATATTTCATTTTTTCCAAAACCGACTTAAAATCAATAATTTCATTGTCAGACTTGCAAAACAATACCGTATCACATTTCGATAATTCCAAATAAAAATCATCAGATATAGTCATTCCCTTTGTGCTACCGTATATAATATTACCTGCATCTTTTCCTACATATCCCCATCCACCAAATGAAACTATTCCTGATATAGTATATTTACCCTCATATAGTATTCTATCCAAAGCAGGAAGCATTTCATAGTCAAAAGGATATATTAATAATTTTTCACGCTGCATATTATCACTCTCCTCTTGTCTTAAAAGAAACAATTTTCAAATCATCAAAATCATATCCATATTCTTTTAACATACAATAAGATAAGAACAGTTCTAATTCTGCATTAATAAATTCTTTGCAAGCTCGCTGTTTCTTTTTTTCAGACAATTGTTGACCATCATCTGCTGCAACTGCACATAGATTACATAATCGAATTGCCCAACAGTTTTTGCAACGTTCCTCGGATATTTTCCCAATATTAAGTAACCGCTCAACATTGCCTATATTAAATCCTTCATCCACAGTTCCAATTTTCATAACTGGAGACGTTTCACTACACTTTTCGCAAGGAAATAGATTCCCTTGTATGTCCATAAATAACTTTCTTGTTCCCGGAACGCATACACCGCCATGATGAAATACCTCTGGCAATTGATTTGCCATATTACGTGTAGTAAATAAAGATCTTTTAATTATATCAAAATTTTCTTCTGCAATTTTTGATACCTTGTCTTTATTATATCGCCCTAATTTTGAAAGAAACATTTTAAACATTTCATAATCAAATTTACATGAGTATGTTTGCATTAAAAACTCTTCACGTTTACTATCATCTAAATTATCAGTCGAGATAAAATTTGCATTTACAAACGAATCTTTAAGCAACTCATCTTTTGCCCAAAATTCATTAACACATGATATATCATTTCTTGGATCAAGAACGCAATTAAAAATTATATTTTGATAATACGCAGGAAATTGTTCTTTAAACTTTTTCATTTTTTCTACAATAATATCAAAAGTTCCTTTTCCGCTACCTGCAAATTTTCTATTCTTATCATGAATTTCTTTCGGACCATCTAAACTAATAGTTAATGAAACATCATTAGCAGCCAAATATTTTATATGTTCTTCATTTAATAATGTTGCATTTGTTGTTATATTGTATATTATTTTTTTACCCTCAGCTTTTACTTTTATATATTCGATACACTTTTTTATCAAATCAAATTCTAATAATGGTTCCCCACCATAAAACGATAAATTCAAAAGCTTAGAATTTTGTGAATGGTGAATTAAAAAATCTATTCCCTTTTTAGCCATCTCAAAATTCATTGTCTTCTCAGAATGGCGTCTATTTGTATAAGTTCCAGAATACGCACAATACTCACATCGTAAATTACATTGCTGCGTCACCTGAAGTGTTAATGTCTGCACTTTATTATCCAATATATCCTCTAAATATCTAGTTAAGGAATGTTCAATTTTCGACACCTTATTACTAGATAAGAAACCCTCTTGCATCATTAATTTTATTTCATTAGGTATGTCCTCTAAATCTTCAAATCCCCTATCCTTATTTTTATTCAGAAAGATATATGTATCATCACTTATATTTATTATCGCATTTCTGTTAGTATCATAAACATACTTACCCATAGGAGTCTCAAAAACACGACAAAGTATTCTACAATCGCTCAATTTTTTCACCTTCTATTATAATCATATATTGATAATCAAGGCGGCAATCTATGGTATAGATTACCGCCTCTTTACTTACGCATTTCTGCTACTTGTTCTACTGGTATTGCTTCCATTCAGAACATTATAATAATTTTTTGTCTGCAGAACAGCGTTGCAACTACATCCAGAACAACTGCTGCAATTACAGATACATGCATATGCAGAAAATGTTTCATATGCAGAGCTTGCTTTCTTTCCTAATTTCTTCATATCATTTTCCTCCTTCCTTTTCAATATATTGCAACTCATAATGTATATGAGATGTAATCTTAACAAAACTATTACGAGGCACTGCTTTTATCCAGTATCATTCCCCAATCTTCACATCAACAGAAGACGCCGCTTCTATTGACATAGGCTTTCCTTCGCTTGTATAGACTTTTATATCAGTATTTTCAACAACTGCAGTTGGCTCTTTTATCTGGACATTATTTCTAAGCGTCATTTTTCCTTCTTCACTAATTTCTACACTATCTGTTTTCTGGACATCAGATTTATTGCTTTCCTGCAATTTTTCCCTATATTCTTCCGCTTTTTCTTTGCGCTTTTCAATCGCCTGCTCTCGCTTAAGTTCCTGTTCCTTGCGTTCTTCTTTCAATTCTTTTGCAAGTTCCTCTTGTGCCTTATCACTGTATTCGTGCGCTTTCTCTTGAAAATCTGTAGCATACCCCATAGCACGCTCCATCACCACGGTATCTCCCTTACGTTCCGCCTCCTTGTATACCCGTATTGGTGTCTTTGACAATTTCATGTTTACATTTGCACCAATTAATCCTTCCATACTTCCAGCTTTCATAAAAACCTCCTTTATATACCTTATACTACTTACCATCTAAATTAGTTAATGCTATTTAATATCAACAATAATTAATTTAACCTAGCTACAATCTACTTTCAGTATTACTAACGCAGCAAGAACTTCTTTATATAAATTTTACAACACTTTATTCTATCGTCAATATGCCTTGCAGAAAGTGGACTGTTTTTGCAGAAAACGGCAAAAAATCTTTTCAGATATACTTTACCGCTCTGAAAAGATTTTCCTATGCTCACTCTATTTTTCCATCATAATCCTTAATTCATCACCTTTACCTATCAACTCATCATATCCCCCTATATCATCAATCACACCTTCCTTCAGTAAAATAATTTGGTCTACTTGGCTCAATATCTCTTTCTTATGTGTTATCACTATTACCGTTTTTTCTTTCAGCTTAGTATTCATTAATCCGTTAATCTGTAGCTCTGAAAAAGCATCTGTATTTGAAGTGGCTTCATCAAAAATAATAATCGGCTTGTCGTGTATCAATGCCCTTGCAAGAGCTATCTTCTGTTTCTGTCCACCGGAGAGCATTGCTCCGTTCTGTCCCACCATATAATCTAAAGAAACTTCTTTTATATACTCTTCAAGCCCACTATCCTTGCAAGCTGCTTCTATCATAACATCGTCAACCTTCTTATACAGACAGATATTTTTTCTTATCGTGTCATTAAAAAGGTATATCTGTTGACTTACCACGGATACCATATTTCGGTATTCCGATAATGACAATTCTGAAACATTCTTTGCTCCTAACAATATTTTTCCTTTTGTCGGCTCAAACATTCTGGTAAGAAGATTGATGATCGTTGTCTTTCCCGAACCATTACGCCCTATTATTGCCGTCTTACTGCCCTTTGCAAACAAAATATCAATATTTTTAAGTATATATTTATCTTTTGCATATGAAAAAGATAAGATC
>CAQBGY010000308.1 GCA_948759685.1 uncultured Eubacterium sp. | reverse complement strand
GAAACAGCCCTGCGGCATATTCCGATAAAAAACGACAAAAGAAAAACCGCAAAGGCACTGTGACCTCTACGGTTATAGGAGATACATATTCTGTTAAATGGAGATTCTACTTCTGGTTTCATGGTGAGAAGTAGCGTTGCATGGGCAGGGATTTTTTTAACTGGCTTCCTGCCATTCCCCGATATGCTATGTATGGGTAAATTCTGCGTTGTATGAGCAGATAGATTACTGCCCGAAAAAAGGACATTAAAAAAACCTCCAAACTTTAAAACAGGTCTGGAGAGTGTCTGTCAAGTCTTTTCGGGCATAGCAATACCGCCCACCACACACCGTTTTTTTATATGGTGGACGTTCGCCTTAAATCCCTATGAAACAAAACAGAGCCAACGAACTGTGATTTTATTTCACAAGTTCATCGGCTCTGCGTCTATGCGTCCGGCTCTGTGATGACTGTTATCTGCAAATTTGTTACTTCAATCAATGTTTCCTGCTTACATTTTGGACAATAGAGAGGATAATTTTTCAATACTGTATCTTCTCTGATTTTATCACGGGTTTTACTGCCGCAAACAGGACAACGTATCCATTCTGTTCCATAAATGACACTCATATTTTATCCGCTTTCCAATCCCAAATACTTAATTGCCTACTATCGTCCTTTTCTTCAAAGAAATGCAAATAGTTAAATATTTGCTCTTGGTCATGCAAAATTCCATTTTCTTCGCATTTTCGGTGAAAAAGCCGCATTAAATTTTTGCTGTTGCCGCTTTCTATCATATACTGATTTCCGTATGTACGGATATATTTTTCTTTCAGCCCAGGAAATAATCGGTCTAACTGTTCATAAAAATACTCTCGATTTCCTTCTCGGAGAGTTAGCCCCATTCCAAAGCAAATAACGCCATAAACCTTTGCCTCAATACACATATCCAAAATACCTGAAATATTATCTTCAGTATCGTTAATAAACGGCAAAATTGGCGTCAGCCATACAACTGTCGGTATCCCTGCGTTCCTTATCTTTCTCAATACTTCAAAACGCTCCCTTGTCGTACTTACATTCGGCTCAATCTTTTTGCACAAATCTTCGTTGCACGTTGTCAAAGTCATTTGCACAACGCACTTGGACTTTTCATTTATTTTCTGTAAAAGGTCTAAATCCCTCAGTATGCGGTTTGATTTTGTTATGACCGTAAATCCAAAACCATGCTCATATATTAAGTGCAGAGCCTTCCTGACATTCCCTATTTCCATTTCCAGCGGAATATAGGGGTCTGTCATAGAACCTGTGCCTATCATACACTTTTTTCGCTTATGAATAATAGCATATTCCAACAAGTCAATCGCATTTTCTTTGACTTCAATATCCTCAAAAGCGTGTTCCATGTGATAGCATTTGCTTCTGGAGTCACAATAAATGCACCCGTGTGAGCAGCCCCGGTATAAATTCATTCCATTTTTAGCAGATAATATCCCTTTAGCTTTCACGAAGTGCATCGTATGTCCTCCCTGCATTTAGGCGCAATTTTTCCTATGTGCTTTCAGTTTTTTCATTGCCCAATCATAATGGCTTGCTGTAACGCTGACAAAATAAGAACCCAGCGTGCTTCCGCCTACCCATTTATAAACGCCTTTCGAAAACAATTCCTCGTTTGAAACAATTTCCGCCAGATTTATTACTTCGTTATGGGATTTCTGGAACATATTCTTTGCGTCCTCTAATGATGTAGACTGATGCTTTTTCCAAAATTCCACATTCATATCTCCATAGGTTTTCCAATTATACGGTTCTGGAAGAAACGGTTTATTATCACCGTTCTGATTGGAATACACCCAGTTTAACAAAAGCTGATGCCACTCATAGAGATGGATGAAAATATCACGAAGATTTTTATCTCTTTTCCAGTGAGCTTCTTTCTTTTTTTCATCACCCGAAAAATCAAAAGGCGTTGATAATTCTTTTTCTGTCAATCCAGAAACAAGAGTGTTTAACTTTTCATAATTAGCGGCTGCGGCTGTTAGTAAATCTGTTTTTGTTGTTGGTCTGCCCATATTTATTTTCCTTTCGTTTTTATCATACTATGTTGCTATTTCTCTGTATCTGTAACTTTATATCTCAAGATAGTTTTTAAATTGGCTTTGTCTGTACGGTTAGCATTATTCAAATATATTTCACGGTGTTCTTTTCCCATACGCTTATATCCGTGTTCCATACAATATCCGTCCATAATCTCAAATGACGCAGGCTCATCATCAAACGCTCCTTTATGCAATATTTGAATGCACCTGCCATCGCAGATTGTTTCAAAAGAAATATCGGTTAGATACGGAATATTTTTTCTCACCTTTACTGTCTCTAACGCATTATCAAACATTTTTCTGGAAATAAAATCTGGTTGTCGTATCATGATGCGGTACTGCAATTCTTCTTTTACCAAATATTCTTTTTCAGAAGCCATACTCCACATTCCCTCTAAAGGATATACGGTATAATCTGTTATTTCGTTGCTTTTTGGAGCAAACGCTTTATATGCCATCTTAATTTTATAAGCCATCGAAAACAGGGCGGCAACTTTATCTGAAAAGATTTCATCATTAGGATTTCCTCTGCCAGAAAGAATGATATATTTTTGAGCGGGAATATCAAGCACGCAAGGTTTTGCTTTTACACCATATATTTCTTTCTCATGCTTTTTCCATTCATGTTTCATTTTCAGCCCTCACTTTCCCAAATAGAATTTACAGGTAAATTATATCACGCTTATGCTGACACCCTATGTCAAGTTTTATATTTTTCATAGATTTTCTGTGCCTGTTCTGCCACGATGTCTTTCAGATATGTAGGCTCTATAATATCTACTTGCGTTCCAAATGACAATAAATACCCTATAAGCCATTCATCTTCTGGCATTTGGGCAGATACGATTAAATCCCCATTTTCTTTTTTGCTTACCATCGTTTTGTCAAATTCATCGTAAACACGATATGACATATTTTTCGGGAAACGCAGTACGATTGTGTTGTAGCATTGCTCCAATGTATCATCTAATTCTGGAAAGGGGCTTTTGCAAAAAATTTCCGTGAGAACTTCAAAATCTATGATACGGGTCAGCTTAAAAATACGATAATCCTGTTTTTCCGTACAAAATGCTTTTAAGTACCATGACATAGACTTATATGACATTTTTAGCGGCTTAACAACTCTTTCGCTAATTGTTCCGTAGGAATTTGCATAAGTTATTTTTACGCACTTTTGATAAATTATCGCTGATTTTAGCAATTCAAATTTCTCATTGTCAGTTCCCTTGTTGCCCCATCTGGAAAAATCTACTTCAAGCCAGTTTTCCGAACTGATACAAAAGATTGCAGAAAGCTTTTGCAATGTTTGATTGATGCCAATATTGTTAGTAAGATTGATGCTTTGCAGGGCTGTTAGAATTTCCTGCTTTTCTTCTTCAGACAGCACTGCTTTATCTAAAACAAAATCACTCATTAAATGCATGCCGCCGTTTCGCCCAGCTTCTGCATAAACAGGAATACCTGCACCACTCAAAGCATCAATATCTCTGTAAATTGTCCTTACAGATACTTCAAATTTTTCTGCTAATTCTGGAGCAGTAGCCTGTCCTTTATCAAGTAAATGATACACAATCTTAAATAATCTGCTTTCCTGCATTGCCAACTCCTCCTTTGATAATAGAATACCATCAAAATCCTGACACCGCATGTCATCATTTATTATAATCATTTCTTTACTCGTTATCAACTGACTAAGCATAAATGAACTTTATTCTGCTCAAAGCAGGGATAATGAGTAACGCTTTTCTTTTCTATATTCCCTATATTTCTGATGCTTTTAAAGAAAAATAGAGAGCAAGGTGTTAATCCCTGCCCTCCATTTTTAATGCTTTATGCGTATATGATTTTCCTATCCACAATCTCCCTCGCACAAGCCCTTATGTTATTCATTCTTCCTGTCCATTCTAAGGCGTTTTCTTCCTTTAAGCATTCCGTTATGCCCTGTGCCTGTTTTATGTCTTCTATAAGCCTTTCAAAGCATTCCTGCGCCTGGCTGTCAATGTCAGCAAGGTAGGTGTTCAGCCTGCCGCTTGTGAGAAGATTGGTGTATGTAACTTTGCGGTACTGCTTCAGATAGTCCAGATGCCGCTGTCCCCATGTGCCTATCGGCTGTTCTTCTTCGGCGGGTAATCTTAAATCTGGAATAAGATACCCATTTTCCTCGTGATATGTGCCGCCTAACTGTTCAAATATTGATTTCATATGCAAAAACTCCTTTTCTGTATGGTTTGGTTTCTGCGGGGTATCTGCAAGCAATGTATCAGCAGGCTGTATGTATATGTTATCTTTAAGTTAAGTAATCCCCACATTTTTCATACGTTAAATTCATAAACTTTTCCTCTCTTTCCTATAAACTCATATCTTGTTTTTTGTGCCGCTTTATCTCTTCCTGCGTATCTCTCTCAATCCCTAAATACTGCCTTATGTTCCTCAACTGCTTATCTGCTTCAATCGCCTCCTTCTCCGCTGTCTGATATGTCTTCTTCAGTTTTGCTTTTTGCGCTGTCATTGCATCATATTCCGCCTGCATCTTTTCCACATCTAGTGAAGCTGTCTTTATCCCGTACCGCTTTAACATATTCTCAGCGCCGCCAAACAGAATAATCTGCGTTTCATGACTCCGGAAATAATCATCCTGATCCTTTGCTCTCTCATATCCTCTCTGGTATTTCCTGTTTGCCATATACTGCTTTGCATATTTTAGGATTTCCGCTTTGGCTTTCATCTCATGCTCCAAATCCACAATCGCACTTCGT
>CAQBGY010000307.1 GCA_948759685.1 uncultured Eubacterium sp. | reverse complement strand
CTTGCCTTTCTTCAAGCGAAAAACCATATCAGCTTGCTTTGCAAGGTCATTAGAATGAGTAACAATAATAACGCACTTATTCATCTGATGGGCACAATTTTTTAAAACTTCTGTTATTTCGGCAGCAGTATCCTCGTCCAAATTTCCTGTCGGTTCGTCAGCCAAAATAATAGGTGTGTCCGATGCCAATGTACGGGCGATTGCAACACGCTGCTGCTGTCCGCCAGATAATTTCATTACATTGCGTTTCGCTTCATCTTCAGTTAATCCAAGTTGTTTTAACACGAAAAGGGCATCCTGCTTTGCAGTCAGCTTTACATTTTCAACAGGCGTCATATAGTCAATGAGATTGTAACTTTGAAATATAAGTGAAACATGATTGCGCCTATGGTATTCAAGTGTATGCTCTGAAATATCCACACCATCAAATAAAATTTCACCTTTTTGCGGTACATCAAGCCCGCCAAGCAGTGATAACAAAGTCGTCTTTCCAGAGCCAGACACTCCAAGTATGGCATACATTTTTCCAGTTTCAAACACGGCATTTACCGCTGTCAATATTTTTTTGCTCTTGTCATAAGAGTAAGATACATCTTTCATTTCAAATACAGACATTTGCAAAAACTCCTTTCTTTAACTCATTTTTGATAAAATTTCTCTTGGCTTCAAACGCATTACCGTACCCGATGAGAGAATCACTGAAACCGTAATGATTGCAAAACCAATCAGATATAGCTGCAACATATCAAGAATATCAACTGAAATGTGGATTTGCTCTGTTTTTGCAATATCAACTGATACCTCTGCTTCGGGCGGCATTATGTCCTGTTCATCATTTTGTAGTGTAGAAATCTCACTATCATCCTTTATTGTGACTTGAACATCATCCAACGAAAGACCATAATCGTCCTTTATGTCCCAAACTACATCTTTATCATTGCTTAAATTTTCTCCACTTGACGGACTTTCAATAAGTTTGTTTGCCAGTTGATTTGCAACTGCATTACCCATAAAGAAAGATAAACCAAAAGCGATTACGGCAATCATAAAAACTTCTGCCAGATATTGACTGACGATTTTACCTTTTCCAATGCCGAGAGAAAGGAATACCCCTGTTTCATGGATGCGGCTTCTTCCCCACATGGTAAGTATTAAGGCAAGAATTATTCCGCTGACCAATGCAATAACCAAAATAATTGATGTAACCAAGGATTGTAGCTTTTCAAGTGGAGCAGCAGCATCTTGATACTCTGTATTGTCGGTAGTAAGTGTAAACGCCTGCCAATCAATTTCAGAATTTCCCCTTATTTCTTTAACAATTTTTTCAAGGTCTGCGGGGTCATCGACCAAAAATTTTGCCGAAATAAAGCCTACGGGAGTATCTCTGAAAAGTTCTTGCAACGTATAGTAATCAACAAAAATCTGGTTTTCTATTTTTTCGTAGGTAGCAATATTTTCAAATGCAGAGTCGGGTTTAAGGATTTCATAAAATCCGATAATTTTTATTTCAACTTTACAATCCGCTGTTATCGAAAAGGTGTCTCCGATTTTCAAGGCGTTTTTTTCTGCTAATTCTTTGCTTATTATGGCTGAATACTTTTCGGTGTTCGTAATATGCTTTCCCTCAATTAGCTGTAATTTCTGTGATGTAAAAAAAGCATTGGTTTCACTTGAATAAACGGTTCTTGCGTATACGGAATTATTTAATTCGCCTTTTAACGGGACATTTCCCTTAAATATTTCAAGATTGGGCCAAACATTGCTTTGCGTGTCTGCATCACAACTTTTTATACCGTCCATCTGCAAGATTAAATCAATCATTTCCTGTGTCAAAGGACGTTCCGTGTATAATGTCACACCGCCCTCATCATCATTGATTGTCTTAAAATATGGGTTGCTTTCAGAAAATTCGGGCAATAGTTCAAATGTTCCTCCCATTGTTTGCCGCAGCTTTTTCTGTTCTAACCGTGCAGCCCTTTCAATCGAAATTCCAGACAGCACAAAGGTTGCCATAATAAGAAGGACGAAAAAAAGCAATATACTTTTTCCCTTTTTTCTTGTGACGTATAAAAATGCTCTCTTAATTGTACCCATTCTATTACCTCCGTTTTCTGATGTTAATTTTAGTGAACGGCTATATCATAATCTCCCAATATGGAACCAGTATGAAATGTGTGTGAAATTCAAAAGTTCTTTAATCAAAAAAGCTCCCCGACTGTTGGAGAGCTTCTTCAGCGTGATAGGCTATTTTAAATTGATAATAAATCTCATTCCTTGTGGATGTTTCATGGGAATAAATGAATATGAAATATCCATTGCATGAAACAAGGTTGCGACAATGTAAAGTCCAAGCCCATTTCCGCCATTATCACGGTTTCGGGAAAAATCTGGACGATAAAACGGCTCAAATAAATGTCGTAATATTTCATCAGAAATAGTCTGGCATTCGTTTTCTATAATAAGATTTTTTTCATCAAAATATACATAAATTGTTTTGCCTGTTTCTGTATATGCTACCGCATTGGAAAGAATATTGGAAATAGCTTTTTCAAACAAATGCTGTGGCAGAACTGCCGTAAAATTATCAAACAATTCCAGTCTGAATACAATACCCTTCGCCTTTGCAATTAACATATATGGTTCACATAAGGCAGAAATCACTTCTGATAAATTAGTTTGTACCGCTGTTTCCTTTTCGGATGATATGTTTAGCCGTGAAGTTTCAAGAATATCATGTATCATATTAGCAAGATATTCCGTCATTTCTTTACATTCTGGCAAGTAAGTATCATAGTCTTTATATTTTCCAATACCAAGTATCATATTTTCTAAAGTAGCATTTAAAGCCGTAACAGGCGTTTTTAATTCGTGTGAAGCAATCCGCAAAAAATCAACTTTTGATTTTTCACTTTCGCTTACATATTGTTTTTCAACTTCAAGATTATGAATTGCTGACAGCAGACTTTGATACAAATAGTTTATATTATCTGCCAACGCACCGATTTCATCTTTTGAGCTAATAGTACAGACAGCATTTTTCTCCATTTGTGCCATTTGTTTTGTTGCCATATTGATGTGCTTAATTGGAACAGTTATTTTTCTGGAAAACCAAAAAGAGCAAACTATGGAAATAATAATACAGCAAACAAGAGATACTGGCAGGGCATTTACGATTGTCTGCTTAACATAGGGTGCTACATTAACATCTGTGCTAAAAGATATTTGCTCACTTGCCTTAATCGTAACATCCATAATTTCGTGTGGAATGAATGAGTAAAGCAAAAGATGGGCAACCCCAACAATAAAGAGCATCAATCCTAATGTATATATAAAAGTCTTTGGAAATATCCTTATTTTCTTCATGTATTCACCTCATACTTGTAACCGATACCTTTAACAGTAACGATACATTCAAGTCTTAGTTTCTTTCGCAAATTTTTAATATAAGTATCTATTGTCCTGTCAATAATAGGATAACTATCCCCCCATAAATCATCAAGTATTTGAGTGCGGGTAAGAACCAATCCTTTATGTTCCACAAGCAACCTTAGCAAATCTATTTCTTTTGGAGTAATATCAATTTTTCCATTACTATCCTTTGCAGAATAACCAGAGAAATCCACAATTACATCACCAAATGCTATTGTATTAGGCAATATCCCTTTTCCACTTCTTCTTAAAAGAGCTGTAATACGCCGCCCCAATAAAACCATAGAAAAGGGCTTTGTGATATAGTCATCCGCTTGTTCATCAAAACTTGTAACTTGGGTATATTCATCTTCAATCGCTGTTAGCATGAGTACAGGAACAGAGCTTTTTTGCCTTATTTCATGCAAAACGGAAAGCCCCGATATTTTAGGGAGCATAATATCAAGCACAATTAAGTCTATATTGCATTCATCAAAAGATTGTAATGCAGCAGCGCCATCATACGCTGATATTAGCATATGTCCTGCTGATTTTAGATACTCGCATATTGCTTCGTTTGTTTTTCGGTCATCTTCAACAATGAGTAATGTCGCCATATATATCACCTCTTTTTAAGCATACCATACTAATGTGGAATGGGTGTGAAATTGCTTTATTTCTTTTTGGCATATTGGAGTTCTTTCTACGGGCATCGGCGGGTTTATCCGTTCCTCTTAGTATTAACTATACTTGATTTATGTTTAACACGCTCTCAATACGGTTTTCCTTGCATAGTCGCTACACCCAATGGAGCGAACATTCCATTTTTCTGCGGCTTCCTGTGCTGTCGTATATTCAAATATATCTGAATTCCTAATGCATATGGTATATAGTATATCTATTGGGGCGAATTGATTCAATCACTCAAATATGAACTTTTTAAAAACTTCCCGAAAAGAAAAACGGCAGAGCTTTTACCCTCTGCCACCATGTTGCCTTGCCTATGCGTATATGATTTCCTCGTTCACAATCTCCCTCGCACACGCCCTTATGTTATTTAAATGTTGTACCCATTCTAAGGCGTTTTCTTCCTTTAGGCGTTCCGTTATGCCCTGTGCCTGTTTCATGCCCTCTATGAGCCTTTCAAAGCGTTCCTGCGCCTGCCTGTCAATGTCGGCAAGGTAGGCGTTGAGCCTGCCGCTTGTGAGAAGATTGGTGTATGTAACCTTTCGGTACTGCTTCAGATAGCCCAGATGCCGCTGTCCCCATGTACCTATTGGCTGTTCTTCTTCGGCGGGTAAAGCTATGCACGGTATTAGATAATCTCCTTGGCTTTTCAGTCAACAGTTCCCTTGTCAAGTCCTCGTACAGCTTGGCATACAGGTTTTCAATCTCCGACACACGCTGTTTACATTGCCTTAGTTCCT
>CAQBGY010000306.1 GCA_948759685.1 uncultured Eubacterium sp. | reverse complement strand
ACGGCTACAAGGGCAAACAGCACATCAAGCTGTACCGCCCGTTCTCCACGCCCCGTTTCCTCTATGGCGGTAGCTTCGGCGAAAACTACTGTTTCGGACTGGAGCAACTGCCAGCCAAAGGTGACACGCTATTCATCACGGGCGGCGAGAAAGACGTGCTTTCACTGGCGGCGCACGGTTTTCATGCTATCTGCTTCAACAGCGAAACGGTGACTATCCCGCCTACGCTGGTTTATCGGCTAACATTCCGTTTCAAACACATCATCCTGCTTTTCGATATGGATAAAACGGGCAAGGAAAGCTCACGCAAGCAGGAAAAACTATTGGAAGAATTTGGAGTGAAACGCCTGCTGCTGCCGCTTCCGGGAACGAAAGAGGAAAAGGACATATCCGACTACTTCAAAGCCGGGAACACCCGTGAAGATTTCCTGAAACTGTTTATCGAATTTTTAGACAACCTGTATAGCGACACATTGATTATGCTAAAATCATGCGAGATAGATTTCAACAACCCGCCCGCCAAAGCGCAAGAGATTATTTCGGCGGGTGACGTTCCGTTAGGAACACAAGGCAACCTGTTCGGCATTACCGGGGGCGAGGGAACGGGAAAGAGCAATTATGTAGCCGCAATCGTGGCGGGCTGCATCTGTCCGGCTGGTGCGGAAGTAGATACGCTGGGCGTACAGATAACCGCCAACGGCAGGCACAAGGCGGTTTTGCTCTATGATACCGAACAGTCGGAAGTACAACTGTTCAAGAATGTAAGCAACCTGCTGATACGCGCCAAACAGCCGGATAAACCCGATGAGCTGAAAGCATTCTGTCTGACGGGTATGTCACGTAAGGAACGTTTACACGCCATAGTACAAAGCATGGATAAATTCTACTACCAGTACGGCGGCATCCAGTTGGTCGTCATCGACGGCATCGCAGACCTTGTAAAGAGTGCCAACGATGAAGCGGAAAGCGTGGCGGTGATAGATGAACTTTATCGGCTGGCGGGTATCTATAACACCTGTATTCTTTGTGTGCTGCACTTCGTTCCGAACGGCTTGAAGTTACGGGGACATTTGGGTAGTGAGTTGCAGCGCAAGGCGGCTACAATCCTTTCGATAGAGAAAGACGAAGAACCCGCCCAGTCGGTGGTAAAAGCTTTGAAAGTAAGGGACGGTAGCCCGTTGGACGTTCCTTTGATGCTCTTTGCATGGGACAAGGAAGCGGGGATGCACGTGTACAAAGGGGAGAAAACCCGTGAGGAAAAGGAGAAGCGTAAGGAAAGGGAACTGGTGAATGTCGCACGTGACATCTTCGGTCGGCAGACACGCATCACCTATATAGACCTTTGCGAGCAGTTGCAGCAGGTCTTGGACATCAAGGAACGTACTGCAAAGAGTTATATTCGATTCATGCGGGAAAGGGACATCATCACCAAAGACACGGCAAACCAAAGTTTCTTTGTTATAGGTTCATATAATCTTCAATAGAACATAACAAACCATAAACGTATGGACGAAACTTGTGTGGTTCATGTGCTTGTGTCCTGCCATGTTGTGATAACACGGCAGGATTTCTATTATTTGCAAGGTTATTCCAGTGATTTTTACTACTTTTGCAAAAGTAACATAAGAAAATAACGGCGATTGAACAGCTTCGGCTGTGATTTCGTCTTTATATATAACATATACGTTCGCCGAACGTCCCAATGCGAAAACTGGCACTTTTCAAAACGAGGGGATATTCAGCGCAGGATATGCTATGTTTTATCATAGCGTGGTCTTGCCTGTTCCTCGTTTGGGTATTGCCAGTACCTCGCATTGAAGCAGTGTAAGAGCCACGCTTCTTTTTGGGGGTATTGGCGGGCAGTTATCAAAGATTATTAACTGTTAAAACCAATATTTATGGGGCAGATAAAATCATTTATAGCACTATCTCTTGACGGTTTTATTGCGTCTGTCGATGGAGAATTGGATTGGATTCCACAAAGCGTAAGGGCGATACCTAAAAGTTTATTCGAAAATGCTTCTTGCTTATTACTCGGTGCTAATACATACAATTATCTTTTTGAGCATTTAGATGGGCAAGTTTATAAAACAAAGCCTATTTATGTCGTTTCACATTCCGATTATAATATACTCCCCAATAGCAATATTTCATTTCTTACTGAAAAGCCATTGGATGCAATAAGAAGATTGAAGCAGCACCATGAAATATTAGTCATAGGAAGTGCTAAATTATTAACGGAATTAATTCAATTAGAATTATTGGATGAAATAACTATTTGCCATATTCCGGTTTTTGTAGGAAAAGGAATAGGCTTTATCGGAGAAACATTTGGTTCTTATTGGCAGTTAGTAAAATGTCAATCAAATAAGGGCGCAATATTTGCGACCTACAACTATAAGAAAAAGCAGGATGATTAACTATCCTGCTTTTTCTTTATTGATTCCAGTTTATTACGATGTTTCAAGATTTCATCGGAATGTTCCAATGCCCATTGAATAATTCCATCTAAAGGCAGCATAAGACTTTCACCAAGTGGTGTAAGGCTATACTCTACTTTAGGAGGTATTTCGGGGTATAATTTACGATTTACCAACATATCCGCTTCTAATTTTTTCAATGCTGTAGTCAGCATCTTTTGAGATATGTTAGGAACATTGCGCATTAATTCATTAAAACGCATTGTCCCATTTTTTTGCAATAAGACCAGTATTCTTAAAGACCATTTATCACCAAAACGGTCTATAATGCCACACGCTGGACATACCGCTTCTCTATAATGATTTTCTTCCATATTTTTTTATCTTTAAATAATTGTCAATCAACAAGAGTTACCTTGTGGTAAGCATCTTACCTTTATGTAAGTTCTTTTTTTATACTAAGTAACCTTGTATCTTTGTTTGCGCAAAAGTAACTAAATATATTGGAAATACAAAATTTGGTGTGATTATAAAATGGATAAATCAATGGAATTAAAAAGAATGCAATTTACTGGTTCTGTTTGGAGACCGCCTTACGAAGCAAATTCACTATTGCTTCAAGCCACTATAGGATGTTCACATCATAGGTGTAAATTCTGTAGTTTGTATAAAGACACGCAGTTTAGAGTTGCTTCCCGTGAGGAAGTTGAAAGGAATTTAGAAATAGCCCAGCTATATCAACCAAAAGCACGAAGAGTATTTTTAACTGGTGCAAATCCGTTTGTACTTAGCTTTGAAAAACTGAAAATACTTGCCACTTTAATAAAGATATATCTTCCGGAAGTGCAAAATATCGGCTGTTTCGCTCGAATTAGCGATATAAAACAAAAGACAATAGAGCAATTGATGGAATTACGTCAATTAGGATATGACCGGATTTCTATCGGGACAGAAAGTGGAGATGATATTACGCTGTCACAAATGAATAAAGGGTATTCTGTTATGGATATTGTTGAACAATGTCGAAAATTAGAGAATGCTGGCATTGAATATAATTTCACGTATTTGATTGGGCTTGCAGGAAAGGGGCAAGGGGAACGCAATGCTATTAATACGGCTGATACCTTTAGTTTGTTGCATCCGTATATTATCAATGTACTTTCTTTAACCGTATTTCCAGATACAGTTCTTTATGAGGAAATAGGAATGGGGACATTTATTGAAGCATCGGAATATGAACGGATAGAAGAAATGGAAATGTTTATTAAACGATTCCAACCATCTAATTGTGTTCATCTTTTAGCAAACACTGTATCTAATCCCATACCTTTTATTGGAGTTCTACCCAAAGAAAGAGAACGGATATTAAAAGAAATACAGTCCATTAAAAATAATTTTAGGGAAGAGGATTTAAGAGATTATCGTAAACGTATAAAATCGTTATAATGGCAAAATTAGAAACAAAAATAAGTGGTATTGATTTTAAAAATCCTGTAACAGCTGCATCGGGAACTTTTGGATATGGAACAGAGTTTTCAGATTTCTTTGATGTGTCTTTATTAGGAGGAATATTTGTAAAAGGAACAACACTGTATGCGCAAGAGGGTAATCCGTACCCTCGAATGGCGGAAACTCCATCAGGAATGTTGAATGCTGTTGGGCTTCAAAATAAAGGTGTAGATTATTTTGTGAATAATATATATCCAACAATAAAAGACATAGATACAAATATGATTGTAAATGTTGGAGGAACGACCATCGAATCTTATGTAAAATGTGCCGAAACAGTAGCCACATTAGATAAAATTCCGGCAATAGAGTTAAATATAAGTTGTCCGAATGTAAAACATGGAGGTATGGAGTTTGGAGTAACAACTAAAGGTGCAGCATCCGTTGTTGGTGCAGTCAGACAGGTTTACAATAAGCCGTTGATTGTTAAGCTATCCCCAAATGTAACAAATATTGCAGATATTGCTAAAGCAGTAGAAGATGCAGGGGCAGACGCTATTTCTATGATAAATACAATTATGGGGATGGCTATAGACATAAATTCTCGTAAACCTATCTTATCTACCGTAACTGGTGGGTTGTCCGGCTCTTGCATCAAACCTGTTGCATTACGAATGGTTTGGCAAACATATAAGGCTGTTAAAGTTCCGATTATAGGTTTAGGTGGAATATCATCATGGCAGGATGCTATAGAATTTTTCCTTGCTGGTGCTACCGCTATTCAAATAGGGACATATAATTTTATAGACCCGACTATAAGCCTAAAAGTAATAAACGGCATCAATTCATATCTTGACGAAAATGGTTTTTCTGATATACAGGATTTGACAGGTGCATTAGATAGGATTTAAGCCAAAATCTTAGTGCAAGGTGCAAGTATATATTTATATATATAGCTTGCACCTTGCACTAACCGCA
>CAQBGY010000305.1 GCA_948759685.1 uncultured Eubacterium sp. | reverse complement strand
GCGTCCCATGACGGGCACTGTCCCGTCCTTTTTCACTACCTGACGCTTGAGGTAGAAAAATCCTCGATAGAAGCCACACGAAGCCAACGGAGGACAACTATTTAACAGATAGTGATTTATGCGGTATTTCTCATAGCTTTGCAGAATAGGCAAAAAAGCAAAATTACGCGGATTGTAGAAATAGTTAGGTTTCCAAATCGTAACCCCGACAAACCTGCATTTTTAACAACCCAATACTGATTTTGCGCTGTTCTGCAGAGGTTTGCTTTCAGCCATTTGGCGTATGTGAAACTAATTTTGCAACCAAAAAAGCAGACAGTATGAGAGCGACATTCAAAGTGCTGTTCTTCGTGAACAGGAGCAAGGAGAAAAACGGTATTGTTCCCATCATGGGACGGGTGACAATCAACGGGACGCAGGCGCAGTTCAGCTGCAAGTATTCCGTAGCGGTGGAGTTATGGGACACCAAAGCCAACAAGATGAAAGGAAAAAGCAAGGAGGCTCGGGACATCAACTTTGCCCTTGACAACATCAAGGCGCAAATCATCAAGCACTACCAACGCATTTCCGACCGTGAGGCTTTCGTGACGGCGGAAATGGTACGCAATGCTTATCAGGGCATCGGTACGGAGTATGAAACGCTGCTCCGTGCCTTCGACAAGCATAATGCAGACTTCGCCAGACGTGTGGGCAAGGACAGGACAAAGGAAACCTTATACAAGCATACCATATCCCGCACCCATGTGGCTAACTTCATCAAGTATTACTACAAGCGGAACGACATCGGCATGAACGAACTCACAGAGGATTTTCTGAACCAGTACTGCATCTATCTCCGCAATGAAGTGGGTGTGCAACAATCCACAATCAGACTGTATTGTGCTCCGCTGAGGTCTATCGTGACCCATGCACACAAGAATGGTCTGATACCGAGAGACCCGTTTGCCAACTGTTATGTCAGCGGCGGCACAAAGGAGCGAGAATTTCTAACGGAGAAAGAAGTGCAGACGCTCATGTCGCACCGTTTCGATGACCCTGCAATGACGGTTGTCAGGGATATTTTCATCTTCGGATGCCTGACGGGAATATCGTTCATCGACATCAAGAACCTCACTACCGACAACCTTGTCACTATAAACGGCAGCCTGTGGATTTCATCGGTACGGCAAAAGACGAATATCCCCTTCCGTGTGAAGCTGATGGAGAGTGCATGTAAAATCATAGACCGTTACGAACCGTTCCGCAGAGGAAAACGCCTGTTCAATTTCTATCGGAACGGCTGGACGAATGTTCTGCTGAAACAGATTGCAGCGGAATGTGGGATAAACAAGCATCTGACCTTCCACATGAGCCGCCACTCGTATGCGGTGATGGCTATTTCGAACGGTATGCCGATAGAGAGCGTGAGCAAGGTGCTGGGGCATACGAAGATTACCACCACACAGCATTACGCCAAGATAACCACGGAAAAGCTGGACAAGGATTTTTCCATGCTGGAAAGCAAAATTAGCGACAAGATGAAACTTGTATGAACTTGAAAGCATGAGTATGGAAAGGGTTATCATAACCACAACAGAATATGGTAAGGTAATACTGCCTGATATACCGAATGAAAATGTTTGGATGTCTGAACCGGAATTGGTGGAGCTGTTCGGGGTAATCGCCCCGACACTCCGTGCCGCTGTCAGAGCCGTGTATAAAAGCGGTGTCCTGAAAGAATACGAGGTGCAGAAATATGTTTGCTTGGAAAACGGTTGTTATGCCGATGTGTTCGGCTTTCCGATGATAGCGGCACTCGCTTTCCGTATCAACAGCTTAGGTGCGGAACAGGTGCGCAAAGCCATATTTGAAAGGCTGTACTTGCGAAAAGAGAAAACAAGCATCTTCTTTTCGCTGGTATCCAACAATATGGATTCATTTAATTATCAGGCGTAAAGCCTATTAAGATGGCGACATGAAGTAGTTAAATCTATGTGTATTCCCATTGTCAATAATGTATTTATACGGATAACCACATAGGTGTGTTGCCATTCATTCGTATTAATGTATTTATATTCAGTCCCGAAGAATCAACTGTTTCAGACCTGCTTCTTCGGGATTTTTTGTTTTTACATCTGTTTTCAACCACGAACCATTGATTTTCCTGTCTCGATTCGCTTTTTTCTGCGTTCTGCTGCGTTTTGCTTAACAGGCTGTCCGATAATTGATTATACTTTTGTGGCTGACATTTTATCAAACTAAAATCGAATAATATGACAGCCAAAGAAGAAAAAGACAGCCAGCGACCGCCATCGGACAGCGTCATGGCAAAGGAGGAGTTTATCCGTGTGGGTACGACCCTCTACAAGTTAGTGAACCAGCCCCGACTGAACGGAGGCTATGTGAAGAAGCGTATCGTATGGAACAACGAGACGCTGCGGCAGGACTATGGCAGGGACTATCTCGCTACGGTGCCGAAGTATGACGGCTTCTGCACCGTACCCGAACACGCCAGGTATCAGCCTGTAATCGGCAAGTTCCTGAACCTCTATGAGCCGATAGACCACAGACCGGAAGAGGGCGATTTCACGCATATCCAATCTTTGGTACGGCACATCTTCGGGGAACAGTACGAATTGGGCATGGACTACTTGCAGCTGCTCTATCTGCATCCCGTCCAGAAGTTGCCCATCCTGCTGTTGGTATCGGAGGAGCGCAACACCGGCAAAAGCACGTTCCTTAACTTTCTGAAAGCCCTGTTTCAAAACAATGTCACATTCAACACCAACGAGGATTTCCGCAGCCAGTTCAATTCAGACTGGGCAGGCAAGCTGCTTATCCTCGTGGACGAGGTGCTGCTCAACCGCAGGGAAGACAGCGAGCGGTTGAAGAATCTCAGCACCACGCTCTCCTACAAGATGGAAGCCAAAGGCAAAGACCGTGACGAGATAGCTTTCTTTGCCAAATTCGTGTTGTGTTCCAACAATGAGTATCTGCCAGTCATCATCGACGCAGGGGAAACACGTTATTGGGTGCGTAAGATAGACCGCCTGCAGTCCGATGATACCGACTTCCTGCAAAAGCTGAAAGCGGAGATACCCGCCTTTCTCCATTTCCTGCAACGCAGAAACCTATCCACCGAAAAAGAGAGCCGTATGTGGTTTGCTCCATCGCTTCTGCATACCGAAGCCTTGCGTAAGATTATCCGCAGCAACCGCAATCGGTTGGAGATAGAGATACACGAACTTATCCTTGACATCATGGAAAGTGTCGGCACAGACACATTTTCCTTCTGCCCGAATGATATTCTTGTGCTGTTGGTAAACACGCAGGTCAAAGCGGAAAAGCACCAAGTGAGAAAGGTATTGCAGGAGTGCTGGAAACTGACGCCTGCGCCCAACGGTCTGACATATACCACCTACCAGTTGAACTACAATCGGGAATGTCGGTATGAGCCGATAAGGAGGGTGGGACGCTATTACACCATCACAAGGGAACAGCTTGAATCCCTGTAATTCTATTATTTTTTTGTTGAATTGATGAATAGGAATATAACTATGCTGATAACAAGTGATATACACTCTCAACAAAATCTCAACACTCCAAAAGAGGAGTTGAGGATAACACACCGTCCGACTGTTGATTTCTCTTTTGGCGAGTGGTTTGTTGAGAAGCCGTTGAGGAAGTATAATACTGTATATAAGGATATTAAACTATCCATTCATCAAATCAACGTTTTTCCAACCATCATCAACCCCACTATAATACTAAACCAATTAAAAGACTGAAATATGAACATCCAAGATGCAAAACAAATCAAGATTGCAGACTACCTGCAAAGTCTGGGCTACTCGCCCGTGAAACAGCAAAGCGGCAGCCTGTGGTATAAATCCCCGTTCCGCCGGGAAACGGAAGCATCGTTCAAGGTGAACACCGACCGTAACCTGTGGTTCGATTACGGGCTGGGTAGAGGCGGCAACATCATCACTTTGGCACAGGAACTATATGGCTCGGATTATGTTCCCTATTTGCTCGACAGGATTGCGGAACAGGTACCGCACATCCGACCTGTATCTTTCTCTTTTCGCCGGCAACCATACGAGCCGAGTTTCCAACATTTGGAGGTACGGGAACTTTCGCATCCGGCATTACTGCGCTACTTGCAGGAACGTGGGATAAACACAGCTCTTGCAAAGCCGGAGTGCAAGGAACTGCATTTTATCAACAACGGCAAGCCTTATTTCGCTATCGGCTTCCCTAATGTGGCAGGAGGCTACGAGGTGCGCAACCGATTCTTCAAAGGCTGCATAGCACCGAAGGACATCAGCCATATCCGGCAGCGGGGAGAGCGGCGAGAAAAATGCCTCGTGTTCGAGGGCATGACGGACTATCTTTCATTTCTCACGTTACGGATGAAGAACTGCCCGACCATGCCTGACCTTGACAGGCAGGATTACGTTGTCCTCAATTCGGTTTCCAATGTTTCCAAAGCCATAGATACGCTGCACGGATATGAGCGCATCCACTGCCTGCTCGACAATGACGAGGCAGGGATAAGGGCATATCAGGAACTGAGAAAAGAGTTTTCCGGACGCCTCCGTGACTTCTCCGACAATTACAGGGGCTACAAGGATTTGAACGATTACCTGTGCGGTAAGCCTTTGTCCCAATCGGCAGAGCCGATGAAGCAGGAGCCGCAAGTCCAATCCGCAAGGCGGATAATGCAGCCACCGAAGAAGCGAGGGCTGAAAATGTAGGGAGAGGGACTCAGCAGCCGCACGGATATTTACCGGCGGAAAATACCATAGCTTATTAGGGAATTTTCCGAACCGCATTGCAAGCAACGCTGAAAATTCCCCAATAAGCCAAAGAGGTTGCACCTCT
>CAQBGY010000304.1 GCA_948759685.1 uncultured Eubacterium sp. | reverse complement strand
GACTGAATATTAACTTTAGCCATTATGCTGCTTAATTTTGATTAGTTACTTATGAATAATTTTTCGGTACTTGCCTACCTCGGCATTACCCTGTAACTTTGCAAACGATTAATAAAACAAAAAACATTATGAGAGATTCAATTAAAGAATACGAGGCAGTACAGGAAGCTGCCATGAAGTTTGTAAAGAGTGTAGCAGAAGGCAATAGCAAATATGCACGCGAGTTGTTTACCGATGATGCTGTATTGTTTGGCTTTCTTGATGGAGAACTGGAACATGGTTCCATTGAGCAGTTTTACCGCAACGTGGATACCATCAGCGGCGGCGAGGCATTCAAGGCACGTATTGATGTGGTGGCAGTGGAAGAAACACTGGCGGTGGTTCGTGTTTTTGAAGAGGGCTGGGGAAACCGTATCGATTTCACCGACTATTTGCTTCTGCTGAAAATCGATGGTGAATGGAAATGTGTAGCTAAAGCCTATAATCAAAACTCAAATACGATACAAAAGAAATAGAAACAATGAGAAAAAGAATTGTCATATTAAACGGAAGTCCACGTATGAAAGGCAATACGGCAGGACTGGTGGAAGCCTTCAAACAAGGTGCGGAAAAAGCAGGACATACGGTGGAAGTTTTCAATTTGCAACGAATGGACATTCATCCCTGTTTGGGATGTCTGGGCGGTGGATGCGATTCACAAAACCCTTGCGTACAGAAAGACGATATGGTAAAAATTTATCCATATTATGAAACGGCAGACGTATTGGTTCTGGCCTCGCCGATGTATTACTGGAGTATCACCGCACAGTTGAAAACCGTCATTGACCGTTTGTTTGCCGTGACGGAAAAAAGTCAGGAGTACCATACGCCTATGCAACATTGCGTCTTACTTATGGCAGCAGAAGGCGACACACCGGATAACTTCGAGCCTGTGGAGCATTACTACCATGCTTTACTTCGTCACCTCGGTTGGGAAAACGTAGGCGAAATATATGCTGGCGGTGTTATGCGGATTGGCGATATTACTGGACATCCTTCGTTAGAAAAAGCATATTCATTAGGTAAAAACATCTGAAACAATGAAAGTTTTACTGATAAACGGCAGCCCTCATAAAGATGGGTGTACTTTTACTGCATTAAATGAGGTCGTCCGTACTCTACATAAGCATGATATTGAAACTGAGATACTGTATCTTGGTAACAAACCTGTTGCCGGATGCATTGCCTGTATGAAATGCTTTGAAATAGGGCATTGTTTTCGTGACGATGCTGTGAGGGATATACAAGACAGGCTTGACGAGTTTGATGCTATCATATTGGGGTCGCCTGTATATTATAGTCAACCTACTGGGCAGATAACATCATTCTGTCAGCGATTGTTCTTCTGTAAAGAGGACAAAATGGCTGGAAAACTTGGAGCATCCGTTGTATCTTGTCGTCGTGGTGGAGCTTCAGCCACATTTGAACAGCTTAATCAGTATTTCACAATTTCGAATATGCCTATTGTCTCATCGCAATATTGGAACTCCGTTCATGGATTTACTCCGGAAGATGTTCGTAAGGATGAAGAGGGGTTACAAACAATGCGTTCTCTCGGAGAGAATATGGCATGGCTATTAAAAAGTGTAAAAACCGCCAAACAATGTGGTATGGAGAAACCTGTATATGAGATGAGATTACGTACAGATTTTATACAAAACAATTAAAAAGCAAAAACAATGAAACCGAAAAAGTTTTCAATGTCGCTAATAGCGTGTTGTACAGCAATGCTATTTATAACAGGGACGATATCTGCTCAAAACACCGAAAAAGCTTTTAAGATGCAAAAACAATGTATCTTAAACTGTCATTCAAATCCAGAAATGACAGAAATAATTAAAACCATCGAATATTATGTAGAGGGTGGAAGAAAGGGCGATAGTAAAATTACAAAGAAAGCTTTTACAAATAATGCCACTATGTCTTGGTCTGAAAGCGGACAAATAAGAACTGTACCGATTAAAGTCTTGTATGACATAGTGGATAAAAGTGGCGCATCAACTGCAAGCTATAAATTGTTAGATTGCAATATAGAGCAAAATATCGCAATCGTTAAAATTCAATCTCAATTTGGTCCTCAGGAATATATTGACATGTTTACACTAATAAAAGATATTGACAATTGGAAAATTGTTAGCAAAATTTACCGTGTAAAAATTTAGTATAACCCAAATCGATATGTTGTGTCGCAATATAAAAGACTATTAATAATTAAAATGTGAAAACCATACATAACATTATCGCTTTTGGTTATATATTAATAGTATTTTTTATATGTAGTATAGCCAATACTTGCTATAAAAAATGGCTAGAAATAGAAATATGGGAATCCAACAGTTGGAAAATTGACGAACTCCGAAAATATATAAATGATATCCATATTCAACTGATAGAATTTTCTTTATTGGGTGAAACTATATTGGAATGGGATGATGAAGACTTGAAATATTATCACGCCCGGCGTATGGCAATGGACAGTATGCTTTGTCGTTTCAAAGCTATCTATCCGGTAGAACGCATAGACAGTGTATGCCATCTTCTCGAAGATAAGGAACGACAGATGTGCCAAATCGTTCAGATACTTGAACAACAGCAAGTCATCAACGATAAAATAACTCGTCAAGTACCCGTAATCGCGCAGAAAAGTGTGCAAGAACAGCCCAAGAAACCTAAACGAAAAGGATTCTTGGGCATCTTCGGCAAAAAAGAGGAAGCAAAACCCACAATGACCACCACGATGCTCCGTTCCCTTAACCGGAATATGATAGCTGAACAACAGGCACAAAGCCGCCGTTTATCGGAACACGCCGATAGTCTTGCTGCACGAAATGCGGAACTCAACAGACAACTGCAAGGACTGGTAGTTCAAATAGACGAGAAAGTTCAAGCAGACTTACAGAAACGGGAAGCGGAAATAGCCGCCATGCGTGAAAGGTCTTTTATTCAGATAGGTGGCTTGACAGGATTTGTTGTTTTGTTATTGATAATCTCTTACATAATTATCCACCGAAATATCACCCGTATCAAACGATACAAACGAGAAACTGCGGATTTAATAGAACAGTTGAAACAGTCTGTTGAACAGAACGAGGCACTGATTGCTTCCCGCAAGAAAGCCGTTCATACCATCACCCATGAATTGCGCACACCTCTGACGGCAATAACGGGTTATGCCGGACTGATGCGGAAAGATTGCGATGTTGATAAAATCGGGGCGTATATCCAAAACATCCGGCAATCTTCTGAGCGTATGCGTGAAATGCTCAACACCCTGCTGAGTTTCTTCCGTCTGGATAACGGCAAGGAGCAGCCGAACATTTCTCCTTGCAGAATTCCCGCAATTATTCACACGTTCGAAACGGAGTTTACGCCCATCGCCATGCACAAGGGACTGGCTCTGACCATAACCAATCAAACGGATGCAGTCGTCTTGACCGATAAGGAACGTATCCTGCAAATCGGCAACAACCTACTGTCAAACGCCATCAAATTCACTGATAGCGGTGGTGTATCTTTGACAACGGATTATGATAACGGTATTCTGAAAATTATCGTCGAAGATACGGGCACAGGAATGACCAACGAGGAACAGCAACGCGTGTTCGGCGCGTTTGAACGTCTGTCAAACGCCGCCGCAAAAGACGGCTTCGGACTGGGACTGTCCATCGTTCAGCGTATCGTGACAATGCTCGGCGGCACGATACAGTTGGAGAGCGAGAAAGGCAAAGGCAGCCGTTTCACTGTGGAAATACCCATGCAGACAGCCGAGGAAATTCCGGAACGGATAAATCAAGCACAGGTTCATCATAACCATACATTCCACGATGTGGTTGCCATCGACAATGACGAAGTGCTGCTCCTGATGCTGAAAGAAATGTATGCACAGGAAGGGATACACTGCGATACCTGTACCGATGCTGCGGAACTGATGGAACTGATACGAAAAAAGGAATACAGCCTTCTTCTGACGGATCTGAATATGCCGGATATAAACGGTTTCGAGTTGCTGGAACTGTTGCGCACCTCCAACGTTGGCAATTCAAAGACTATCCCGGTAGTCGTGACAACCGCTTCGGGCAGTTGCAGCAAGGAGGAACTTATGGAACGTGGTTTCTCCGGTTGCCTGCTCAAACCGTTCTCCATATCGGAACTGATGGAGGTTTCAGACAAATGCGCCATGAAAGGCAACCGGAATGAAAAGCCGGATTTCACCTCCCTGCTGTCCTACGGCAATGAAGCCGTCATGCTGGATAAACTGATAACGGAAACCGAAAAGGAAATGCAGGCAATCAGGGAAGCGGGTCTAAAGAAAGACCTTCAGGAACTGGACGCCCTGACACACCACCTGCGAAGTTCATGGGAGATACTCCGTGCCGACCAACCGTTAAGGGAACTATACAAATTGCTTCATTGCGATGGCACACCTGACGATAAAACAATTGGCAATGCTGTAAAAGCTGTGCTGGATAAGGGTTCGGAAATCATCCGGCTGGCAAAAGAAGAAAGGAGAAAATACGAAAATGGATAAGACAAAAATCATCGTGGTGGAGGACAACATCGTGTATTGCGAGTTTGTCTGCAACCTGCTGGCACGTGAGGGATTCCGTACCGTGCAGGCTTTCCACCTCTCGACCGCGAGGAAACTTCTGCAACAAGCCGCAGACGGGGACATCGTGGTTTCAGACCTGCGCCTACCTGACGGCAATGGTATCGACATGTTGCGCTGGATGCGCAAGGAAGGCATGATGCAACCGTTCATTATCATGACTGACTATGCCGAAGTGCATACGGCGGTGGAAAGCATGAAACTCGGCTCGCTGGACT
>CAQBGY010000303.1 GCA_948759685.1 uncultured Eubacterium sp. | reverse complement strand
ACCTAAAAAAATTAAGGACGATGAAGAGTACATTTTCAGTAATCTACTACCTCAAAAGAGCTTGACACCAAATTATGTGCTGACGTTGAGTAATTTACATTAATGTTACGCTCTGTCGGGTTACGATTTGCCAACTTGCAGATTTCATCGGATTTCTCAGTTTTGCTTTTTTCAAATAACGCTTTAACTGTGCAAAAATACAAAATGTAATCAAAAAATTCTTTCAGTCAGCTAAACTTTGACTGTATTTAACTGTTTCGAATTCCCTATTATTTGTTTCTCACTATTTGCTGGATGGATTTTGTTATCCAATAATTAACTGTTTTTTTATAATTGGATATATCATTCAATTGGCACGATGATTCTTTTATCAGATTCTTGAGACCATTGCACTTGGTATGTTTTTCCATTAATTTGGTCAAGCATGATGAAATTATAATTATTGGTTGTTGGATATAAAATAAAGCGTCCATTGACTTCTTCGTCTTTCCATACAACTGAATATAAAGATAGTGCTGTTTCAAAACGTTTGTCATCTTCAAACGACCATTGCACTTGCCAAATACGACCATTCCTTGTATCAAGTTTCAGAAATGTCCACATATTAGTTGTCGGATATAGTTTATATCTTGCAACTTCATCAACACTTCTAACAACTGTTGCAGAGTCTGTAACAGTTTGTGCGTATAATGTGTAAAACATCATCAAGAAAGCACTTATGATAAATAGTCTTTTCATATCATGTCTATTAACAATAATCATCTATTCCGTCTTCACCTTCCCATTTAAGTCCCTGAGCCAAAGTAAGAGCCTTTTGCGCACCTTGTTCCTCAAAGAACGTTGTTCCTTCATGCACGTATTTCCCGTCCTCAAATGTTATAGTAATCATTGAGAACTTCTTTATTCCATCATCTGCATGTGTGATTATCACAAGGCGATTATCATTACATGATGCAAAATCATCTATAAAATGTGTGGCATATTGATTTTTAGTTATGACAGCACCTTTTTTCAAATTGTTCAGATAAGTGGTCAGTGGCCTATCTCCAACTTCAGAAGGACAGAGTGGGAATTCTGTTGGTGTACGCCAATATCTTTGCATGGCATTAGGTGTTAATGATTCGGTCAGGCTATCTGCTGTGTGCGAATCAATACTAATCATATTGCCAATTTGTTCCGAAGTTACATTTATATTATGTTGTTCTCTCTCAAAAGGAGATTTCTTCTCTTCCCTTCCATAAGGAGTATAAATCCATTCTCCAATAGCTCCGCCTAAAGATTTCTCATTATTTTTTGTTTCTGCCCAGGCACACAATCTTTCGTAAGAGGCTTTTGCTTCTTCCGGTGTTACGGTTCTCATCCATTCATAATTTGGATTGTCATCGACAAACTCCTGTATTATTGAAGGGTCATTCACAAAAGCCTCAATGCTCCCACAAAGATATTCTATTTTCTTTCTTGTTATCGGATTGTTCAACGCATTTTCTAACTTTGTCAGCCATCTGAGGTTTTGAGGTCTGTTGTTCCTGCGGTTGGTATCAATGTGATCAACGATGTGCTGAGGTGTGGGAGGTTCGCCAAGAAAAGCGAAAGCCACAATTCGATGTACCCGTTCTGTCCCAATTTCCATATATCCAGTATTCTCATTTGGCTTTCCGAAAGTCCACGTATTATCATCTTTCCTTATACGCTTTCCTTCTCGTGCATGGCGTAATACAGCTCCGTTATCACGAACGGAATAATGTTCTCCTTTATAAGAACATTCTTTTATTTCCGTATAATCATTCAGAATAGAATGTATATTCATTGTTTATTTCCTCCCAAATCTTGTATAAGTTTCAAATGCAAAAGCTAAAAATTTGTACCATTCATCGGCTGTTTTATAATCCAATTTTACATTTACACATACTGACCTATAAACAACATTAGTGCATACTTCTACCATACAGCCATCATCGCTAAAGGCAGGAGCTATCGGAAGTGCAGCGCAATTACCTATACGCTCTTTTAGGGTTTCACCTATAGTGAAAGTAATAAAATAGTCAGACAATCCAAAATCAGGTGTAGGGCAATCCTCATATCCAGGTTCATCTAATTTACTGAAAACTATAGCTGAAGACTTTCCTAATTTGCGCAGTATATCTGGTACGACATTTAAGAACTGCGATACAGCTTTTTGCTTCATTACCTCTTCTTCAGATTCTTTGCTGTCGTTTATCAGTTCCACATCCTCGGCAAGTTCCTTAAAGAAATTGCGGTTCAGTACTTTTGAAATTTGCTTCAACTGAGCAATATCCATTTTGCTGCGTTTAAAAATGTCATAAACATTATTTCTTTGGCAGCAAATCATCTTAGCAAATTCAGTAATCGGAATTTGTTGTTTGCGAACTTCATTTTCTATGAGTTCTCCTATAGTTCTTTTGTTTGTCATATTAACAGTTTTGATTTTACAATGCAAAGTTATATGACATCCGACAAAACATCGTAAAACGTGTGTATCATCTTATTGTACAACTTTTATTCTTCCAATACTTCGTCATCATCGAAATTTTCGCCCTCAATCTGAACATCTTCGCCAAGCATCTGCTTATAAACAATTTGCACGGTCTTATATTCATCATCATCCATGTCGTATGATGCTACAATCTTGTTCATGTCCTTGTCAAACAGATACTTCATTTCCCCGAAAACGATTTGCCCAGCATTGTTGTTGGCACGAAAACGATGTCGAGCTTTAAAACCTATAAACAACTGTTCTTTATCCAGCATGGTTTTCAGTTCGTCTGCAAGTTTCTTTGCTTTTTTCTCCGCATTTTTTTTATTCTGTGCGTTCTCGTCATATTCATCTTTTGCTTCTTGATATTCATTCTTGCTATAAGCAGATTGGTATGGTCCGCTCCAAATAGACATTGAAGATTTTGCACTCTTCATCTTTCTGTCATATTCATCAATAGACATCCCTATTTTGCATAATTGTATTGTTTTTTCATAAAATACAGGATCATCAAAAGGAGTAAATGCGCTATCAACCTGAGTTTCCGCCGGGTCGTACGTTTCAGGATGATACAATGTTTTCTTTATATCCTCTTCTATCAATGTGTTCGCCTTATCTTCCAGCGATTTGCTGCATGATGCAAACAATGTAACGAGCAAAGCTCCTAATAATATTCTTCTCATATTCTTTGTTTTTTAGTTACAAAAAAGCGCAGACATACGCCATACGCTTCACGGTTCACCACAAACCATCATCAAATATGGGATGCCTGCGCCCGTATGGGTGCAGTCCCAATATTGATGATTTGCTCTTTTACTTGCGGTGGTGATTGTGAAGCTATTGAGCAATATGTCTTGGAAAGAGTCACCTCAATCCAAGTGCAAAAGTACAAAAAATCCGTGATATGGCATTCAACTATCACGGACTTTATTTGATTTACAACTGAATACCCCTGTTTTGTTTCCTTGTCGGCAATCCCAACGCTTCCATAAACTCATCTTTCCTGCGTCTGAACCAACTTACATGCGAAACTCCGTCTATCTTGAAATCGAAATTACCTTCCGTATTCTGTTTGAGAGAGCAAACCGCACCGTCAGCCTTAAAGTGCTGCCTGAACTCGGGAGAATAAAGGTCGCCTTTAATTGAAACGTCCTTGAATGCACACAGTTTCCTGATAAGCCCATCGCCAAAATTCAGAGTGTCACGCAAGAACTTTATTGTCGGCATCAGCTTTTCAACATACGGGAAATAGCGTTTGACGAAATTCACGAACTCTGACAGCTTGCGATGCCGCTGTTCATATGCATCCGTTATCTCCTGTATGCGCTTTGCCTGTTGCTGTTCCCTTTGTCGGGCTTCTTCTTCAAGCTCAAATATACGCTCATGCAGATTCCTGTTCCCCCTCTCCAATGTCCTGACTTTATTGCTGCCGAAAAGAGAGCCGACACTCTCGGCGATGTTGGCAGCTGCGGTTGTTGCCGCACCTTTCAGCTTTTCAGTCTGTATCTCCCTTTTCGCCCGTCTGAGTTCCTCCTGTGCCGTTTCCCTGCGGTCTTGAAGTTGCTCTATATCTGTCTGTAACTGCTCTGTCTGTTGCACCAAATCACGATAATACTGCCGTGTGGAAATGTGCTTCGCTTCAGAACCGTCTATGCCACGTTGCAATCCGTATCTGCTCATGGCTTGGGCGTATGTGTCCTGATAGGATTTGAGTTTGGTACGTGTCATTATATCATCGGCACACAATCGGACTGTGTCTGTCGGTTTCTTGCGGTATCGCTTCTTCACCTGTTCCTCCTTCTTCTTGCGTTTGCGTTCTCCTCTGACAATGGGAACAAGTGTAGCATGTATGTGCGGTGTCTGCTCGTCCATGTGCAGGACTGCCGACACGATATTCTCCTTGCCGAATGTGTCAGCGAGGTATTTCAGATTGTCGCTGCACCATTCATCAAGCCTCCCATCATTGGTGATACGTTCCATATCCTCGTGGGTTCCCGTAAGCAGGATACGGATTGCCCTCACTTGATTGTTGCCGATTTTGCGTGTCAGTCCTGCGGTGTCCAACCGGTGCTGTATAGCCTGTGTCCTGTTTTCAATACCGTCAGGAAAACTTATCAATTCCCGATTGAGATGCGTCCTGCCTGCATCCGCATTCTTCGGTCGGATGGTGCGCTCTATGTGCGCTGACATGGCGGCATCCGTTCCGCTTGTTTTCTCCATGTGTAATACTGCGTAGCCCATATATGACTTCTTTTTTAGTTTGTGAAACAATGATTGATGATTGCTTTTGTACGGCTTCTGCCGTTGGTCGGGAGAGTCCAGAGAGGTGCAACCTCTTTGGCTTATTGGGGAATTTTCAGCGTTGCTTGCA
>CAQBGY010000302.1 GCA_948759685.1 uncultured Eubacterium sp. | reverse complement strand
ACCACGGTAAATGATTGATTCGTTTTTGTCTTTCTTGATTTTCTTTTCCTTAATTAGTTTTTCTTTTTCTACTCTGATGCGTTCAAGAAGCATAGATGCAGGTTCGTCATTAGGATCTTGCGGTACAAGTTTCCCCTGTATCGCCCACTGAAGTATGCTGTTTTTTAATTGCTTTCCGTTCATTTTTTAATCCTCTGCTTGTACTCTATATGAGAAATACTTTGAGTCTATTTTTACTCCATTTTTAAGTTTGGAATCCATCTCCTTATTCATTGTTGGGAGGAAAGAAAAATAATTCTGAATAGCAGACATAATACCTGCATTGCAACTCTTGTTTTTTACCCAATTTTGAGGAATGAAACTTTTATTATTCTGCTCGCAATTGTTTTTTTCTGCCGAAATAGCACTGTTTAAACAGTTTGCCGCAATATTAATTATGCTGTCAACAAGATTGTTTTCAGAAGCAACTTTTAAGCACTCACTCGGTGATGGTACATTTGTTTGATTGTTACATTTAGCAAAAACCATTGATATGGCAAAAAGAAGATGGTATGGAGCATAAGCCTTCATTGTTAGTAGTTCCTCTTCCAGTCCTAATGGGTTTTCCTGAGTCCATGCATCCATTATTTTTCTCATCCAAAACGATAGAGCATAAGCATCTTCAGGCAAATAGTCGTTCTTGAACAATGTATTGAAATACTTGTCAAAAATCTTAGTTTCACCATAAGATAAATTAGGTCTTTGCATGTACCAAGCTGTAAGATTCTTTCCTAAATATGATAACTCTATGCAGTACTGTTTGTCCTTGTCGGCTGGAATAATTTCACCTCTTTTGGTTGCAAAGAATCCATTAGAATATTTTGCTTCGTATGCCTTTTTGAGTTTTAATATCTGCTTACTGTTACTGCGTAAATCTCTTGCCTTTACAGCACTTTGCGTGTTTGTGTTAATGCTAATAGAATCAGCCCTGTCTCTTTGTGGAATTTCATAAAATCTGAATAGAACATAAGCATCATCACGCTTTCGTACATTCTCACTACAACTTAAAATAGTATTCAATGATTGACATCCATTTACAACATTCAATCCATAAAGTTTAAACTCACCATTGCCACATTCTTCAATTTTGTTACAAATGGCAGTGATTCCATTATGAAAAAAGAAGAAGTCACCACATTTATTCGGATCGTTTATGGTTTTCTTGATCTTTTTATTTACGGTATTGTTAATGCCTAAACTCTGTCGTACATTTTTCTGGAACAAAGACCCATCTTTAATGCCAGGGAGTTTTATACATTCTTTCAGAGGCATGGCTGCAACTATTACGCTTGTCGCCCCTAATTCTGTCGTCATATATTTACCAGCTTCAAGCTTGATAGTATGGTTTAAAGTTGGATTCGTTTGTTCAATAACACAACTATAAGCATCTTCCAAACCTTGTTTATCAACTACGGAGAATTGTGTACTATAATTCAATTCAGCATCATCTTCCTCTGATAATTTGGTTTGGAATGAATGTATATCATCCATAGCCGCATCCGTAAAGATAGATGTTGTTATTAATTCAAAACATACGCAGTAAGAGTCATCTTCTAATGCTGTTGCTATTTCTGATATTTTAGTCTTTAATTTAGAATTAGCATTTTCCTGTAATTGAGCTAAGTTACTAAACTGGCTCCAAGCAGATATAACTTCTCTCACAGGAGTTGCATCAACAGATTCACCAAGGTAGTATTTCCCTTGTACAATATATATTTTTTGCTCGTCTTCATCAATATATACGGCATCAATTTGTTTATCATTGGCTCCGTCTGTGATGGCATCTTTAGCTTGTCTTTGATCCAGAAGATGTATATTCCGCATATACCACGCAACGAAACGTTGACCATCATTTGGAAAATTATTTTTATAATAATCTTGCGTAATTTCGTTTTTTATGATTTCAAGTACATTCGCCATAATTATATTCATTTATTCGTAATCTTCGCTTTGTATTCCTAACTCACCTTTGCTCATGGCATTGGCAATATCTATTTTCAGTTCTTCGTCATAATCTTTACTGGTCAAAAAGCTATTGACGATGCGTAGCAGCAAATCTTGGTCGATGTTCGATGCTGCCACGTGATAAATGATAGATTCCAATGTACGCATACAGATACAAGCGTGCCAATAGTAATTATTTTTGTGTAAGAAGTACGCACCCAAAGTCAGTGCAATACGCTTGTTCCCATCATTGAAGAAGTGCCCGGAACAAAATCTATACATCAAATAGGTCAGTTTGTCGGCAAAGGTAGGATAGTATAAATCGTTTTGCACAAAATCCAATGTAGCACGAATACCGCCTTCATCACGCACTCCTTCAAAGCCACCATCACTGGCATCAATCATTTTGCCATAGATGTTTAGGGCTTCATCGTAATCTATGTAAATAATTTCCTTACTCATCCTCTGCCTGTTTTAAGCGTTTCAGTACATCTTTATTGTCCGCTAAAATACGGTCAAAATCAATAGACTGGTCACCGATGAATCGTTCAAACTCTTCAGGAGTAACAGCTTGCAGATAGTCTGCAATGTTACCATGATACGCATCCCGGAAACTGAAGTCCCTTGAAGCCATTTTTGTTCTGGCATCATTCAGATAAGGTTTCTGCATGGGATGTTCGGCAAGTTCGTTTACAATACGCTCCACTTCGTCAATGGTAAGTTTTCTACCACCGTTTTCCTTGAATCGTTCATTGATAGCTGCACCCACACCGTTTTCAAAAGAAGAAATAACCAATAAAACCTCTGAATACAGCGTGTGTCGAACATTGTCTTTGGAATCCAACTTCAACACTTCCCGGTATTCCTTAGCATTCTCCTTGAATACAGCCTTGTATATGAAATCTGTAATTTGAGAATATTTGTATGTGGGATGTCCGTCCACATATTGATTGATGGCAGAAGTGAGATTTTTACGATAGTTTTCCTCTGTTATTGCGGCAGGAAGGTAATGCACATCCCTGCGGTTGATATATTTTGTTCCTCCACCTGTCTTTTCATTGATGGTAGTAATCACAAAATCCAAGATAAGGCTACGGACTTTCTTGGCTTTTTCACTCTCTGTAAGTAGCATACCCATATTCAAGAAAGAGCGGAAATTAAACAGTCCAAGTTGTGTTGTTTTGCTCGCCTCATTAATAAGGTGAGCAAATTCTAACTTAAACTCTTTCAGCTGTTTACCCTTACATAAAATATATCCGTTATGCTTCAATTCATCAGAATTTGATTGCAGGTAACGATCTATTGTAGATGTGTCAACTTGATAAAAGTCGGCAACCATTTTTTTTGTAAAGCGGTATTCTCCCTCAAAGAGCATTCCTTCTATATCAAGATGTTCTTGTACTTTACTGACCGCAAAACGATTGTTAAGTACATTCTGCCGTTCTATGTTTGAGATGGTCAAATCTTTCATATCACTTCACTATTATCAGTTACACGATTTTATGTCTATGCCGAGAATTTTTTGAATCTCAGAAAGGGTTTTGTCTATTTCATGGTCGAGTGCAGCACGTTTCTCAAAATACTGTTTGAGCAGTTCTGCCGGAGGGAGTATTTCTTCTTCCTCTTTCGGGAACTTGCACTGGTCGAAGTTGCAATCCAAATCAATCAACTGTTGGGCAGTGAACACACGGCTCTTTTCTCCCACTTCATCACTGATAATTTCTTTCCTGTCTTTCCACCATTCCTGAATAGGTAGGGTATGCTCCACCTTCATTGGTTTGGTCTTTGAGAAGTGCTTGTAGTCTTCCGGCATATCCAAGCGATAGAACCATATCTCTTTAGTCTTGAATCCTTCTTCGCAGCCCTCTGCTTCTTCATTATTAAAGAAAAGAATGTTGGTTGCAATAGAGGTATATGGGGAGAATATCGAGCCCGGTAAACGGATGATGGTATGCAGATTGAACTTGCGGAGTAAATTTTCTTTAAGTGCAAGTTTTGCTCCATCCGTACCAAACAAGAAACCATCTGGGATAATCACACCGCATCTACCACCAACTTTGAGGCGGTACATGATAAGGGCTATGAACAAATCCGCTGTTTCACTTGAACGGTACTGCACCGGGAAATTGCTTTTTACACTATCTTCTGTGCTACCACCATACGGAGGATTCATACCGATAACATCCACTTTATCGCTTTCCTTGAAATCAGTGATATTTGTTCCAAGCGAATCACAGTTAGCTATATTGGGAGCTTCAATATCATGGAGTAACAGATTTGTTATACTCAAAAGATAAGGTAGCGGTTTCCATTCTTGTCCCACGACTGCATTTTGCAGTTTTTCTCCATCTTCGGCAGAACTGACGCTCTTACTCATATAATTGAGAGCAGAGGTAAGGAAGCCGCCTGTACCACTGGTGAAGTCACCAAAGGTCTCGCCCAATTTCGGGTCAAGCATCATCACGATAAAGTCTGTCAAAGCACGTGGAGTATAGAACTCACCTGCATTGCCTGCTGATTGCAAGTCTTTCAAGATTCCCTCATAAATATCTCCAAATGTGTGGCGGTCATCAGCATCGTCAAATTCGATTTCATTTACGATGTTGACCACTTGACGCAAAAGCGTTCCATTCTTCATATACTGGTTTAAGTCAGCAAATGTTTCTAGAACAATGCTTTTGGCTCTTGGTGTATTGGCGTCTATCGGAAGATTCTTTAAAGTAGGGAACAGTTTTTCATTGACAAAAGAGAGCAATGCTTCTCCTGTTAATGCTTCACCGTCTTTTTCATCTACTGCCCATTTACGCCAACGCAAATCTTCGGGGATGATAGACTTGTAGTTTTCATCTTTGTATTCCCAAGTTTCTTCCTGAGTGTCATAGACTTTCAAGAAAAACATCCAAGTCATTTGTTCAA
>CAQBGY010000301.1 GCA_948759685.1 uncultured Eubacterium sp. | reverse complement strand
CTTATGATGATTTTAAAGCTATAAAAGCATCATAAGTCTTTTTATTTGTCCAAAAATCCTTTATATAATGCGGCGCAAAGTAATTACACGCTAACGCTGTCAGCGCAATCCCTGTTGGAGCATTATTCCCAGAAGTATTAAAATGCTGGTTTTTCCATTTTTTCATATAGCGTACAACACGCTTAAACTGCGCTCTATCCTCTGAATCATCATATAATGAATTTAGATATTTTAGTAACTCTTGCGGATCAGATAATTGCCAGATACGATATTCTTCTGTAGAGTATTCTTTCCCTTTTGCTATATACATTTGCTTGTCTGCATTATTGGCTGCATAGACCGCAAAATCAACATGATATATTGGCTCATTATCTTTTTGGTATGTAACAGTAACACAAGACCTCCGTATTTTTACATTTTTTGTGTGCCCATCTAAAGCATCTTTTACCCACTGTTTTACTTGAACCGGATCTGGATAATCGTCATGATCTATATCAAATTTCAAACCCACATCAATATCAAAATCTCCATCATCTGGCTTGATTCCCGTCCCCATAGCATAACTTCCTTGATTAAAAGTTGTAAATGATGCTGCTTCATCAGAAATATGCTTCCTTAATTTATTTAATAGAATATCACGCTTATCGCGCAATTCCTGATTTTCTTCTGAAAGCTTAATTTCATCATGAAAGGCGATAAATTCTGATTGAACATTTACCATATAGCTTGCTACCTCCTACTCAATATTATTTTTAGTGCTATTGTCAGCCTTTGAACGAATATATGTAGTTCCATTCGATCTATTGACCGTTTGATAATTTTCATAATTTGGATTGCCATTTCTTATTTGTTGAATAGCATGATCCAACGATACCCTTCTGCCAGAATCAATATTTACAAATTCCGTATTCAATCCAGTTTCTGTTTGCTTTACAACTTTCAAATTCATATATTTCTCCTTATATTTGGGTAACTTTAATAATGAGATCTTTTTACGACCTCTTGCAACTATATAAAAACAAAGAATGACCTACTTTGGAATATTCAAGACAAAACATAAGTTTTGGGATTGCATTGTTGAATGATAGATGATAAACTAAATCCATTCAAGTTTATTCGCTAATAATCATCTATGGTCATTAGCAACGGGCTGAAGTTGGCGCTTCAGCCTTTTTGTTGCCACATTCGCCATGAATCACCAAATTAATTATCACATCACCTCCTCAACCTGATCATACTCTTTTTATCCCAGAAATTATCTGTGCAATATTAGAAGTAATTTTCCCTTTACAGTCTGAAATATTTTGATTGATTTTCTTCTCCTGTTCTATTGCCACATCTATTTTTAATGCTAAATTACCAATATCAGGATTATGTTTCGCATTCATTCCTGTCTTCTCCAAAAGCAAATTATAGATAGGCGTCTTCCCTTGTACCTTTTGATTCTCCAAAATCAAAGAATAATTAGGGCTAATGATTTCTTCATAAGAATTTTCTATATGTAATAACAAAAAAAGTTCAAATGCCGGATTTGTTATTGCATATATGCTATTTTGACTCCTCTCCTGCAATAGTTCCTGAAAATTGGAAACTTTTTTTTCAAAGATATCAGCATCAAAAATAATTATCATTTTATCTTGCTTATCATCAAATTCAATTTCACCATTCTTCTTAAGCTTCTCTGCAAACTTAATCAAATGTGCCGGATAAGATATATTTCTGTCATCTTCTGTCTTTTCAAGGAATCGTATGTCTATTGTATCTTTGAAGCCAAGCCTCTTCCTTTCATCAATAAGCTTTTCAAAATAGAATTTTTCAGTATTTGCACCTTCCGCAATAAAATAGTATTTGCAATAGGGATCAACTGCTGGTTCTTGATCAGATTTTCTTAAATGCCAATTTCCATATGAACGCACAGGAGCCATTATTCTTCCTCCTTTGCAAACGCAAAAGACTTGAATACAGGAATCGCCCCATATCTCCCTTCTAAATATGCTTTACTCAACTTTTTGTCATATCTTTCTTTAAATTTATCCAATGAATATAAATGTGAGCAATTATCTGCATTTCTTTCCACAAACCATATTTCGTCACGTCTAAACAGCTCTTGATCCATAATTGTTGGTTCATGAGTCGTAAAAATCAATTGAACATTTTTCTTTTCATGGAATTGCTTAAACAAATCAATAAAATGATATGTCAACTTGGGATGCAGACTTCTCTCTAATTCATCAATAACATACACCATCTCATCGTCTGCCTTTAACAGAATATCCATTAAGTCAAACAATCTTCTTGTTCCATCAGACTCTTCACTAAACCCAAAATCTGCAACAGAATTCCCGTGTTTTAGAGAAAGGGTTGTTATTTCCAAATCCTGTTGATCATTCATGGAAAAATTGTAGAAATCCTTGTTGTACCTCAATGAAATCTTCACGCCTTTATGTTTCCCAGTAACCATCTTCTCCTTTATCTCTTCCACTATGTCCATAAATATTTCTTTAGGTAATTTGGAACTGATATCCTCCATGGATAGTTTATCAATTCTCACCTCGCTGATCCCTGTATCAAATGATTCAATCAATCGATTTACTGTTTCCAACGAGTCTGCATCATAATAGTATTCAAAATTGGTAATAGGTGTATTGGGGCTATAAATTACCAAATCCTTTGAAAACCAGTCAAATATCCTCTTGAAAACAATTAACTTCGAATGCTCCGAAATATTTTTATTTCTATTCATTTCCGATAGAAATAACGAAGTTTTATTATTTGACATATCATCCGCATAAATCTGAAACTTCGTTCTATCTGCTGCAGAAATATTTATCTTATCGCCTAACTGTGGAGGCTGACCCGCTTCTCTTTCAAAAATCATCTGTGCGTCCCCACCAGGCAGCAGTTCATATGCCCATTCTCCAGTAATTATTCTTTGACTTAAGAGCATTGAAAATCCATATGCGTAAAACTTATTATGCTTGACAAGCTGAACTTCAAACACTGAATCTCTACTCTCATTCTCTTCTTTGTTTCTACAATACATTTGTCTTGCTTCTAAAGGAATACCTTTCAAAACACAATATTTCATAAAATGCAAAATTTCCACCAAATTTGACTTACCAGAAGCATTGGCACCATACACTACCGCTGATTTCAAAAGATTTACTCGCCTTATTGTAACTTTATGTTCGTTATTTTTTCTAATCTTTGCTGACGAAACCATTGTTAATTCAGCCGTTTCCTCAAAAGATCTAAAATTCTTTGCAGTTACTTTTACTAACATATTGTTCTCCTCCACTACGGGTTTGTAGCTATATAATATATGAATACGCATCACTTGTCAATACATATTTAGAGATTTTTTCTCTTTATATGTGTTTAAATTCCGTTTTTTTCGCTTTAATCACATCATAAAGAGATTTTTTCCCTTATACATCATTATACTCTTTTGTTTGCAACTTATTCATTCTATAATCAACAAGTTTTGTTTACATAACTATATGCCAAGCTCTGTTCCTGTATTTATTCTTTCACAATCACATCAATCACTTTTGCTCCTGCCTTTATAGCTATAAAATTTCATGCTATTTACATGACACGCTGTGTAATATTGTCCTTTACAAAATATAAATCTTCTTTGATAACAGTGTTTTCTCGTAATATATAACATAAAAATCAATTTACACATCACATACACAGAAAATTTTTAATAAACTAAGGAATTGCAGAAGATTAACCACTCAAAATATATTCTCTGAAAGCTAAAAAATCAAGATTTTTGCATTTATATTTTGAGCGGTAATTTATCTACAATTCCTAATCTTTGAATGTCATAATATCGTTTGGTGTACAATCTATAAGTTTACAAAGTTTCTCAACAGTAGCCGTTGAAATATGACAATTCCTTTTCATATTGTATATCGTCTTTCCAGCAATTCCATGCTGAATCAGATAATACTGTGATATTCCTTTTTCTTCCATTGTCTGCCAAAGTGGCGAATAATCTATCATTTTTATCACCTTCCTTTGATTACATTATCCCCAAACGGAACGAAAAATTATAGAACGTATAATTACGTAGCGATAATTTATATTGCGTAAATTATCGCAATATGGTATTATAAAATATATCAAAAACCATAAGAAAGGAACTTTAAAGCATGGATAATGAAGTATTGGAGATGTTTACCCACTATCTTACAGAGGATAGATTAAACAAAATTGTTGAACAAGATGAGGAATATCAGGCAGCAAAATGGCATGAAATAGAAGCGCATGACAGATTTGAAAGAACTTTAACAGAAGAACAAAACAAACTATTCAATAATTTTATCGTAGCGGCTTCCGAAACTGAAGCTAATATCGAACGAATAAATTACCAGCAAGGCATGAAAGACCTATTTGCACTACTTAAATCATTGTCATAACAACAAAAGAGGATTGCTTATCTGCAATCCCTTTTCTTTGTGTGTCCCTGCCCTATATTTTGTTTGATGTGCCTATAACTGGCACGCTATATCTACTGCTGTCTGTGTTTCACCAAATGTTGACGCCCATGCATCAAAACTCCCAAGCCCAAGACGCTGTAATGTACCATACTGTAAATAACGCATATTTGTATAAAGTTCCGTCATGCTGTTCGAAACCGGTGTCCCTGTTGCAAATGTTATGCCTTTCCCACCTGTCAGTTCATCCATGTACTGGCATTTAGCAAACATGTCTGATGATTTCTGTGCTTCAGACTGTGCAATCCCTGCTACATTGCGCATTTTTGTGTATAAAAAAAGATTTTTGTAACTATGGCTTTCATCTACAAAAAGCCTGTCAACCCCTAACTGTTCAAATGTCACGTCCGTTTCATAAATTTTTAAGCACTGCTAAAAGCCTGTTGTCATTTAACA
>CAQBGY010000300.1:671-4906 GCA_948759685.1 uncultured Eubacterium sp. | reverse complement strand
AAACAGTTGATTCAGCAACAAGGGTATCATTTATAAAGTTGTAAAGTCGTGTTATTAATAAATTTCCATTTTTCTTTTCTTGATGATTTATAAGTACCTTTTGCAACTCTAAAAATTTCATGCCTGTTAGATTTTGAATCCTTTTCTGCGTCATAAATACTCTCATAGGATTTAATGAAATTATCATTCATATCAAATTTACTAACGGCAAGAGTAAAATGGTCAAAATCATCACTTGGTATTTCATAATTCCCAGTCAAATATTCATCTTCGTAAAACCAACAGGTATTATATGCAAATTTCTGTTTTTTAGAAAGGACTCTGGAAATTGTCCCATAAGCAAATCCCATTCTATCGGCTTCACACTTGCTTTCAAAACGCGCAATAAGTTCATTCTTTTTGGATACTTGAACGATTGGTCTTATATTAAGAATTTTCTCTTTATAGTTATTAGGCAATGATACTTTTTTTGCTTGTATAAGAGTGTGCACATAATGATTGTTGTAATTAAGTTCTTTTTCTATTTCTTTTATAGAATATCCTGTATCTAACATTGGTTGAACTTTAGTATAATCAATATGTATTGAAAAAGAATAATCCACATATGATGGAATCTCATCTATATCTTTAAAGAAAATTTGTATCATTCCTAAAATGGTATAATCTCTTATGTCTGGATTATAAAACTTGTATCCTTTATCTTCCCAAAACCTTTTTTTGTAGTTATCTATTTCTTTTCTACAAATATTGTCATGAAAATGGCTTTGTACTTCAATAGCAATTTTCATCTTATGATTTACAATATCTGTTGGTAATATTCGATTGGTTTTTGGATTAATGCAAGATTTTTCTTCGGTTATTGTGTCTGGATAAGTATGTAGAAAAACTTGTTTCAGAATAGATGCATGTAAGGATTCTTTTAAATGACATTCGCAATGTGGACAACGCTTGTAATATTTGTAACCACCTCGCATCCACTTTCCACTAATTTGCACAAGAGATGCTTCGAAAGTTTTTCCGCATTTCTTGTGTAAAAACATTAAAGGAGTGTGATTGTTTTCATATGATTCAGAAATACATATATAATCTGACATTTTCACGTTTTCTAATAAATGATTTATATTTCTAATAGTGTATAAATTTCTTTTGTGAAATTTTAATGGCATATATCCTTTTCTTATATTATACCAATAAATTTGATAATAATATCCATCCTTATCATACGCATCTATTAGATCATACGATGCTTTCAAATTGTTAAGGTTGTTATCAACCAAACTATATCCAAAATTCTCAATTGTATTTATTATTTCTGACTTATTTGTATATATCATTTCTTTCGCTCCTGTTGTATTACTAAATTACTTTAGTTTTTCTCTCATATAAAAAAAGAAGTTTAATGACTCCTGCAAGTCATCAGACTTCTCAAACAACCAATATTCTTTTCCATTTTCAAATATAGATTCTTTATCAAATCCTAGTCCATATAAAAATCTACATAAACGGACAGATTTACACATAAATTTATTTTTCATATTTTTCCTTTTGTATAACAAAAATAACATCTCTACCTTTCGATAGATGTTTAGATCATTTCTCCATCCTCATCATTACATGTTAGGAGTATACCTTTTCCATTTAACGGATTTTCACCGACTCCATTTGCGATTTGAGCCGTACTTCTATTGATTTAGGTATTCAGGATTCCCACCTTTATTTTATAACTAAAATTTAGTATTCCTAAATCCCCTCACGGGGAATGATCGTTGAGCCTCCACCCTCGACTCAAGTACCGTATGATCTACGGAATACGTTAGGGTGTTTGGTTGCATGAACAGCGATTCCTAATTTATATAAAATTAGTAAATAAGATACTTAGGTTTTTGACCATATATCATCCTTGTGTTGTTTCTACTTTCGTACCTTCATAATCTGGTTTCCCGATTATTGTGGTGCAAGGCTTTACGCATTACCTGCAATTAAATATAAACTTTTATGCACATTTCTGTACATATGGACAGTTTTGTTTGTCCATGATTATCGACATTTCTCGGTCTGAACTGCCAGCGGCATCTTCCATAACTTCTATTGCTTCAGTTATTGCTTCGTAGTTCTGGATGATCGCCGCGCCAGCTTGAGCCTGATTCTTTCCAAAAGCTTTATCGAGGAAAGAATTCTGTTGAACTTGAGACATTTCGTCCCAAATTTTATTTATTTCTCCGAAATATTCTACCAAGGACTTGAATTCTGTAGAAGATCCTTCTTTAAAAATAGAAACACCTTGAGAATGTTCTGCTGTTTTTGTAAGGTCAATCAAATCACCAGTAATATTTTTAAGTTCTTCATCAACCTCCATCAAGCCATCTTCAGAGCTTTCCGAATAGCCGTGCATTCGCATTGAGATGCTTCTAAGGGCACGTCCTGTAACTTCAGCATTTTGAACGACCTCTTGCGCACCTGTAAAAAGTGCAAATGCGTCCTGATATGTAGTTCCTGTAGCTGCAAGTGCTGCCGCAGATCTTTTCATACCATTAACTAAATCTATGTTCGATTCTGCAAAGCGGTTGCCTAGATGATTAATATTGTCCATTACTTCGCGTTCTACTTCGTCAACATCTAGTCCCCAGGCTTTAATTATACTGACTAATCCTTCTTGTGCTTCGTCAGTAGACATACCAGGAGATATGCTGGCAAATTGAGAACTTAATTGTGCCATTTTTGTAGCTTGCTCTGCACTTGAGTACCCCAAACGGCTCCAGGCGGCGGCTTGCTTCAGAATTTCCTCAGTAGTAACACCCATCTGTTTAGCTACTTTATTAGAAGAATAATAAAAGTATTCCAACTCGCTATTCGTCATAGTGGTTGTCTTTTTCAAATCTACCAAAGCAGTATCCAACGCTTTAACAGTACCAAGTCCACCCTTAATAGACTGGATAGCCTTCATAACCAAGAAAGTAGAACTCGTCCAGTAACTAAAGGAACTCATTCCTTCTCGTAATGTCTGAAACCATGTCTTACCAAGTTTTCCTGTTTGCCTAGCTGCATTCTGAACATCAATAAATCTTTGTTTTAGAACAGCTAATTCCTGATTGCTTAATTTAGCACCTTGTTGTATCTTAGCAAAAATATCTTTTAATTCAGAACCAAATTGAAATGATTTAACCGTTTTCCCATTTTTGCTCATAAAATCTGCAACTTGATTACGAAACGAAGAAATAGCAGAATCTTTTGCTAATTCTGCATTCATAGATCTAACAGAGTTTGTGACAGTTTTAATCTGTTTATCTAATTCTTTTTCAGATGCAATAAGAGCCTTCTGATGTGCCTCTGTAGGACTATTTGCATAATTATTAGAAGCAGTAGTTAATTGGTCAAATGCTTTTGACAACTCGTTTGTACTAATTCTCGCATTACCATTTACATCAGTCCATTGCTGTGTCTTGGCAACTAAAGCGTCAACCTTGGATTCATATGTTCCATTACCCATTGAAAGTTGAATTTTATTGACTTGAGCCATAGATTTTGTTTCAGCCTTAACTCTATCTAATTGAGCCTCAGCAACTTTTAACTGATCTATAAATGTTTTTAGAGATGATTTATCACCAACGACAGCGATAGCAGCATTTAATTTCTGTATAGTTTCTGTCATTTGTTCAAAACCAGCAGAATTTGCTTTTAATTTCTGAAAACGTTCCTGTGCCTGTGCAAGTCCAGATGATATATCAGAACCATTCATGCGCATAGATATAGTTTCTGCTCGTTTAAATTCTTCGCCCATTCTTTGCAAAGTCTTTATTTCACTTTCTGCATTAGATACCATAGATGAGAAAGTTGCGCTGTCAGATGCCTTTACAGCTTCAATAGCCTGTTCAACTTTTTTATACTGATTTTCTAATTCAGTTATATGAGTCTGTTCTTTTATTGGATTTGAAGCGTTTAGATCAGAATATTTAGATTGTAGACTCTTAAAAATATCTTGTAAACGAGATGCTTTTATATTTATGGCATCTATTTGTTTTTGTACACCATTATTATTTATTGAACCACCAGAATATTCAAAAGCACTAGTTAATTCATTATATTTATATGTTAATTTTTCAACCGCACCTTCTGCATTCTTTACTTCAACAATAAAAGAATTTAAGTTTTTATTTTCGCCAAGCTTTTCTTGAACATGTATAATCTTTGAAAGAGTATTAAAATATGTTTCTGCTTCGTCCTTAGTATTAAAAGAA
>CAQBGY010000300.1:0-661 GCA_948759685.1 uncultured Eubacterium sp. | reverse complement strand
TTAAAAGAAGTTGTAAAATCAGTTTGTTGTATAATATTTCCGTTTTCTTTTAATTGTCTTTGGACATTAGCTGTTTGCTGAATGGCTTGCTGCTTTCGGTTTTCATTCTTAACAACCTGATCAGCAAAAGTAGTTGACTCCTGTGATTCTTTCTGCATAAGGGTTGTCATTTCATTTTGCAAATTAATAACGGTATCCCTTGCGCGTTCAACATCAGTCAGATATTTTGTTACATCGCCATGAGCATTTGGATGAGGAACTAACCCCTGTTCTCCGTTTAGGATAGATTGTGCTTTTTGTAATTCGCTTATAATAGTCTGCAATTGGTCTTGTGCCGTAGTAACATTAAGCAAATCCATTCTACCAGTAGTATTACACATTTCTTCCCAAACAATATCTAATGAAATAGCTTCTTGCTTTGTAGCAGAGAATTGAACCCCTAAGTCTTTTAGTTCCCTATTTAATTTTCCTGTGCTTAGGTCTGTCCCAGACAAGCCAGAAGATTTATATCCAACAGATATTGTCTTTCCATTAAAATAATCTGCGAATTTCTTAACTTCTTCTATGCCTGGAAAACTTCTTGTTTTACCAAAAGTGTCTAATACCTTTCCCAGTTCAGAGATCGGAAGAGCGTCGTGTAGGGAAAGAGTGTAGATCTCGG
>CAQBGY010000299.1 GCA_948759685.1 uncultured Eubacterium sp. | reverse complement strand
AGGCTCTAAGCTATTTTATCGGTGAAATTAATATTTTTGTCGATTATTATTTGTCAAACCCCGTTTTATCCCTACCTTTGCAGAGAACAGAAAGGGATTGTGAAATTCCGAGAATAGAATAGTTTAGTTAAGTCTAGTTTAGTTTTTGTGTTGATCGGAAGCCTGCGAGCGAGCATGAGCTTCCGATTTTTATTTTACTGATATACAGCATATTAAAAGCACAATCGAACTATTTTTCCTATCAATTAGTAGTCTATAATAGAGAGCAAAAACGTCACTTTTGACGCTATAAAATGGTCGGATTATGGTCGGAAAATTCCCGGATTAGAATCTGATTATAAGTAAATTACAATAGAATGTTAAAAAAATAATGGTCGAAAACGCCATTTTTACCCTAAAAACACAAATTATGGCTACATTAACATTGGTAATAGTTCCCGCAAAAAGGTTATCAGACGGGACACACAAAATAAGAATTCGAGTCGCACACAACTCTGAAACGAGATTCATCACCACGGATATAGTGGTAAGGGAAAACGAGTTTAAGAACGGGAAAATAGTACACCGTCCAGACAAGGATTTTCTCAATACAAAATTACAACAGCTATACAACCTTTATTTCAAGCGATACATGGAACTGGACTACCCTGATTCGCTCACGTGCACGCAATTAGTCAAAATGATAACTAACCCGTTAAACGGAGAAAAGCATCGTAAGTTCGAGGATATCGTGGATGAATATCTGTCCCAAATAGATGAAGAAGAACGTACCAAGACATACAAGCTCTATCGGCTGGCCACAAACAAGTTTATGCAATTCATCGGGAACGGTTCTCTCATGGAACATATTACCCCTATCAGAATGAACCAGTACATATCATGGCTCAAAAAGACAAAGCTGTCAAGCACCACAATCAACATCTACATAACCCTGCTAAAGGTTATCATCAACTATGCCATAAAGATGAGATACGTCACCTACGATATCGACCCTTTCATCACAGCCAGAATTCCATCAGCCCAAAAGAGGGAAACGCAAATCACCGTCGAAGAACTCAAGACAATCAGGGACGCCAATTTAGAGCATTACAATCTCAACGTCACACGGGACATTTTCATGCTTACTTATTATCTTGCCGGCATGAACCTAGTAGACATACTAGCATACGATTTCCGGACGGATGAAATAAACTACATCCGAAAAAAGACCAAAAACACCAAAGAGGGGGACTCCCTGATTTCCTTTTCCATTCCCGAAGAAGCAAAGCCCATTATAAAAAAGTATATGAAAAAGAATACAGGGAAAATTATATTCGGGAAATACAAGAACTATACCTCCTGCTATAACCTGCTGGCTAGGAAAATCAGTCAATTAGGCAAGGTGGCAGGAATCAGGCATAAATTCACCCTATATTCAGCCCGCAAATCTTTCGTCCAACATGGATATGACCTGGGAATTCCTCTTAGTACACTGGAATACTGTATCGGGCAGTCAATGAAAGAAGATAGACCAATCTTCAACTATGTCACAATAATGAGAAAACACGCTGATAAAGCAATCAGGGAAATACTTGACAACTTGAAAAATGAATAATCACATATAAAATAAATCACTAAGAATTTGCATAATAACCAAATGCTTATTATCTTTGTAGTGTCAAATAAGAGTTCTTAATTTTAATGTTTAACTGATGAAAGATGAAGAAAAAAAAGAATTAGAACAAGAGTATGAGAATTTAAAACTTCTCGCTTCATTTCACGAGGCCTATGGGGTTCCTGAAAATGCCAAAGAACGGGAAGCGCTTATAAATGACATACTCGATCGGATGAACGAAATCCAAGAGAAATTAAAAAAGTTGTAATTAACATCCCTCCCTTCGGGGAGGGACAAACATTAAAAGCTATGATAGATTGGAATGATTGCCTGCCAACAAAAGAAATGCAGGCTGACTTTGAAAGATTCAAAGAACTAAAAACCACAGAAGAAAAAGAAGCTTTCAAAAAGGAAATGCAGGATAAATATAATAAACTACCGGAAGCCCAAAAGGAAGCCTACAAAAAAGCATCTGAAGCTGGGCTAAAAGCAACGGTAAATGCCTGCAATGATTATATAGAAAGAGCGGAAGAAGCCATATTACGTGATAAACTTGGAGAATTGCCCGAAGCAATCTCATTCAGTTATATTGCAAAGAAATATTTTGGTAAAAGTAGAAACTGGCTATATCAGCGTATTAACGGGAATATAGTCAACGGGAAAAAGGCTCGCTTTACTGACAATGAACTCAAAACGTTCCTGAACGCTTTGAACGATGTTAGCGAAATGATTCATCAGACATCATTAAAAATCAGTTAAGCTCTTATTTGACACCATCCCTGCATTGAGCCGATGCAGGGATTTTTATTGCTTTATCAAAAAATAGTAGTATCTTTGCAACATCAAGATAATACGGACATAATTCGGATTATTTTGGTTTGACTTTGGTGAGGGGGTGGTTCCCCTCACTTTTTTATATCCACGATCGAACTTTTCACTTATATATTAGTACTATCTTATGTAACCCTTCTTGAGAGTTTGTTGATTCGTGTGTTGTTGATAGGAAGGATTACAATATAGAGGTAGCCAAAAACTACCTCTATATTTTTATTTCTTCTTAAAAAATAATATTATTTTTTCTTTTGTTCGTCATTAAGACGAGCCTCTAACATTTGGAGAAAAGCATATCCTTTTACTCCTTCTTGTTTAATACTCCTGCTTATCATTGCAGCTTTCTCAAATGAAACACCGTTGTTGGTAGCTTGCTTTACGATACTACGTTCGTCCTTTTCTTCCTTCATAAATCTTATTTTTGATATTAATACTGGTGTTCCAACACAAAATATGCCGGAACACATTATTTATTGTATTCCGGCATATTTTTGGGCACTTGTTTATACAACGGCAAATATATATAATACTTCTATAACATTGTAATTTTCATCGTATAATTTTAGAAAAATATAACGTCATCACCATCCAAATAAATTATAACTCACTCCAACCCCAACATACCAACCGCCCGGATAACTATATCCTGTCTGTAAGCCTAATCCCCAACGTTTTTTCTTCTGTAAAGGAGTAAGAGTAATAATTTCCTTGTCTCTGTACACCTCCATGAAATCAAGACTAGGCTTATATCCACTAACTATAGCCCGGTAATTATCAGTTTTATATTCCTTGCTTACAATAGGTACAAGTACCGGAATTGAGTCACCTTCTACGGTTCTGTCAGTCGTAGTATCTATCAAGATAGGTAAATATACCGTATCGGTACGCTTTGGAGTTCTCTTTGCCGGTTTGGGTATTGTGTCTCTTACTGTGTCCCGGACATGTACAGTATCTCCCTTAATGTACACAGTTGACGGATCGTGCAGATGACAACGCATCCACACGATCACACCAAACAATAGACAGACTAATATCCACGGAAGAGACTTCATATGCCTAGATATTTACAAATGCCTTTCACATGAAGAGAAACAATAGTCCGTTTCCCCTCCTCTGACAGCAGGAAATCCACATCTTCTTTGTTATCCTGAAACAGATTCTCCGTCAGAACAGCCGGACACTTCGTATGCTTCAAGATATAAAAACTACTCTCCTTATCTGGATCACCGTCTGCCATATCCTTCCGTATTTTCATTCCAAACAAACATTCTTCGGCAGCCTCATACAGACAGTCAGCCAGCTTATCGGCTTTTGTCTGCCCCACGCTAGTCCATGCTTCCCAACCACGTGCCTGCATCCAATTTGAGCCATTACCGGCTGCATTACAATGGATAGAAATAAGAATTGCTTCGGAAGCCTTATACTCGTTCACTCTCCGGCAACGTTCTGCCAATGGCACATCCACTTCTTCTTTCACGACCAGTTCCGCATCAATTCCTAATTTACGCAATTCAAATACTACACGCCCAGCTATTTCACGGGTATAGGCGTATTCTTTTAACCTACCATCCGGGGAACACTTGCCCGGAGTATTACTACCGTGACCGTTATCAATCAATACTTTCATTTTTTTCCTCCTTTTTATTAATTAGTGCAATTCTACGTGGTGGAATACGGCGACCGCATTCACTATCAGGCCGGTCACAGCGATTATGTTCAGCATCTTTCAACTGCAATTCCAGCTCATGACATTTATGTATCCAAGACAATTTATCATTTTGTTCATTACGTAATTCAACATAGATAGTATCTATCTTCATATCACGTTGTGCAATACGATCCTCTAACCAATCCACCTGCTTACGCTCATTCTCATCTTCCATAGAATCAGCAGAAGCATCTTCTTTACGCGCATTTGTTTTGCGATTCACGTAAAAATTAACGATCCATTTAATCGCTTCAAACCCGCCCAATGCTCCTAGTACAGCTAGCCATTCATTTAAGCCCATTATTTTCTCAATCAATAGAAATGAACAAGAACAACCAGTATAGCAATTATACCAGGAAACAAGACAGTAGCTAACGCATCCAGCCAATCAAAGACAAATCCACATTTCTTTTGAATGTACTCAACCACTATTGCAGCAATAACAGTTGTCGCTAAAGAAACAATAGCAGATTTACAGAAATCAATGCCTAATAGAAGGAAACAGAAGGCAAGCATTACAACAAAGACGAACATCCCGGCTTTAACGTGTGCCGGCCGGTTAGATTGCAAAATCCAATCATACAATACTTTTATACCCATACTCATAGCGTTTAATTATTTAATAAAATATTCTGTATGAGACAAATGTATTGAGTATAATAACCAGTTTTACAAAAACAGAAAATCTTGAAAATCAATTCTATGATAAACCACTATAAAACAAGTCATTATAATTTTCGCTTTTTCTTAAATAAAAAAGGGATGCTAGAACAGC
>CAQBGY010000298.1 GCA_948759685.1 uncultured Eubacterium sp. | reverse complement strand
GGCGAAATCATGGGAAAGTGAGGAAGCCAGCGAATGAAGAACAGTTGCGGCATGGCCGGCAAGACGAACTATCACTGCGTAATAACGGCGCATCAGCACATTGTAATGAGTATATTGACTGTGCTCCAACAGTTCATCGCTGGCAATGCGTCCGTGGAGCCAGCGATCCAGAAGATTGCGTTCGAACAGGTTGTGAGAAGAGGAAGCTGCCCTCATGATATTTTCCGCCGCACGGGTTACTGTCTCATGGAGTTCGATGATGTCAATAGGTTTTAGCAGATAATTTTCTACATTAAGCTGCAGTGCTTCTTTGGCATACTCAAATTTGCTGTATGCGGAAATCAGTATACAATGAGTATCCGGATATCTGGTACGGATGTTTTTCAGCATTTCCAACCCGGTCATTTCAGGCATCTGAATGTCAAGAATGATCAGGTCGATCAGTTTTCTCTCCATTATGGATAACGCTTCTTTTGCGCTGTTCGCCATATGGATATGGGAAAAGCCATACTCTGACCAGTCGAGTGCGGCAGAAAGATTTTGTAGCACAGCCTGTTCATCATCCACTAACAGTATGTCATTCATAGGATTTCCTCCCCCAAGAAATGTGTTCCTTTAAAATATATCATGCTCTGGTCGGAAAGGGCAACCATTTTGTTCTTTAATTCGTGATAAAGCTTAAATCTAAAATATTTATTAACAAAAAGCAAATTTACAACAAAATGTCATTTTTTTAATATTTACCATAAAAAGAGGTAAATGATATAGTGAATCTACCGAAACGGAAGGTTGAAAGATACAGTACTGTAGACACTATTAACAAAAATCAGAGAGAGGAGTGAAGGTGATGCAAAAGTCAAAAAAGGCAGCGAAGCAGACATCCCATGAGAGAGATGGGAGAAAGCTCTTCTGGATGGCGTTGCCGTTTGTGATTTTTATCTTTGTATTTCATTATCTGCCATTATGGGGGTGGTCATTTGCATTTGTAAATTACAAACCGGGACGCTCGGTATTTCAGAGTGACTGGGTCGGCTTTCGTAATTTTACTACCCTGTTTATGCAGCCCGCAATGCGTACGAGACTACTTGAGGTTATGCGAAATACGCTGGGGCTTCAGCTGATCAACTATCTTTTGATGCCGCTGCCGATGTTTTTTGCAGTATTCTTAAATGAACTGCGTTCCGTTAAATTTAGAAAGTTTGTGCAGACAGTGACTACCCTGCCGAACTTTATATCATGGGTTATTATGTATGCACTGGCTTATGGCATGCTGGCGGTAGATACAGGATTTATCAACAATGTGCTGAAACAGATGGGCGTGATCGAAACAGGTATTTCTTTTCTGACTTCCAGCGACCATGTCTGGCTGAAAATGGCATTGCTGGGAGTATGGAAGTCTCTGGGGTGGAATGCGATCGTCTACCTTGCGGCAATTTCCGGCATTGATCATGAGATACTGGAGGCAGCGGAGGTTGACGGAGCAGGGCGTATGCGCCGCATCTGGCATATCATTCTGCCGCAGTTGATTCCTACCTTCTTTGTACTGCTGATCATGAGCATTGGTAATTTCCTGAATACCGGCATGGAACAGTATCAGCTGTTCAGTAATGCTATGACTAAGCCTTATATTGAAACTCTGGATCTGTATGTGTATAACATGGGTATCGGTTCCGGCCTGATCTCATATTCTACGGCTGTTGGCGTAATGAAATCAGCAATTTCAATTATTTTGTTCGCAGGTGCAAACTGGTTTTCCAAGCTGGTACGAGGCACCAGCGCATTTTAAATAGGAGGGAAACAGCATTGAATGTAAACAAAGATATTAAAGTAAATAAAAAAAGAAAATATTCGACAGCAGACAGGATCTTTTTTGCGATTGCTTATACGGTCTTTTTTCTGCTCGCTCTGATATGCATTTATCCCTTCTATTATCTGGTGATAAATACGATCAGCCGCAACGATTATGTGGATCTTGGACTGGTCATGTATAAGCCGGTAGGTTTTCATATCAATAATTATATTAATATGTTTAAGCTGGATAATGTAGTGAATTCCCTGTTTATTTCGGTCAGCCGCACGATCATGGGAACCGCCCTGCCGTTGGTTACCACTGCAATCTTGGGATATTTGTTTACGAAAGAGAATATGAAACATCGCAAGTTTCTGTATCGTATGACTATTATTACAATGTATTTTTCCGCTGGAATGATTCCGGTATATATGAATATCAAAATGCTGGGACTTCTCAATAACTATTGGGTATATATCATTCCGGGACTGATCAGGGTATATAACATGGTACTTGTGAAAACTTTTATCGAATCTCTGCCGGCGTCCCTTGAGGAATCGGCACAGATTGATGGCGCAGGCTATGTCCGCAGGTTTGTGAGCATCGTATTCCCGCTATCAAAACCTATTTTAGCCACGGTTGGCCTGTTTAGCGCGGTAAGTGCCTGGAATTCCTATATGGATACACTTCTTTACATAACGAACTCAAAATTGTATACACTGCAGTTTACTCTGTATGAATATCTCAACCAGGCAACAGCAATAGCATCCAGTATTAACAGCATGACGGATATGAGTATGCTGGACAGGGCTACACAGATTTCAACTACTTCTGTCCGTAATACTATGGCTATTGTAACCATTCTTCCCATCATCTGTGTGTATCCCTTTATACAGCGGTACTATGTACAGGGGATGATGATCGGCGCCGTAAAGGGCTGAGACATTTTAACATACATTGGCGGATCAGAAAACAGACAGGGTTTATTGCATTTTAATGCTTTAAATAATTCAATTGAAAAATGAAGGAGGAAAGAGATGAAAAAGAGGTTAGCAGGTTTATTTATGGCAGCAGCAATGTGTGCGGGGCTGCTGGGCGGATGCGGCACTCAAAATGATGGGAATCAGGACGCTTCTCAAAATACGGCCACTGACGGTGCAAATTCAGAGGGAGCAGATTCGGGGCAGACCGGATCCGATGAGGTGGCTTCCATTACCTTTTTCGGAACAAACGCCAATTCGGGCAGCGGTGTGTTGACGGGTGGTCTGGGGAAGTTTTTTGAGGATAAGGGACTCTCTGTCGAGGTGGTTCCCTATTCGGCTGAAAAGCTGCAGGCGCAGCTGGCTTCAGGAGATCTTGCAGATGTAATATGGCTTCCACAGCAGGAGATGCTGACAGCTGCAGAGGGCGGTCTGATCATTCCTTTAGATGATTATCTGGCTCAGATGCAGGGTATTACGAAACATGCAGATCTGTTTGATCCATTCTTCGAGTATGCTCGGGAATATAACAGCAATGGCACCGGAAAGGTTTATTATCTGGGGAAGGTCGGTCCGAGCTCTTTGAATGTTGTAGCTGACACAGAGCGTTTTGCGATGAAGATGAATTGGGCTATCTATGCAGAAGCAGGTTATCCGGAGTTCAGTACTTTAGAGGATTCCGTAGAGGCATTTAAAACGATGCAGGAAACGCGTCCGCAGACGGAGGACGGTATTCCTACTTACGCGATGAATTTGTTTTCTGATTTTGATACCGATCATTTCTGGAATATCAACAGTGTTTATTGTCTGCTGGGAAAAGCGGATACTTATCTTGGCTGGGGAGTTGAATACGATGTGCGCACTCAGACAGGTACTTCTATGTTTGCTGACGGAAGCACATATTATCGGGCGTTAAAGTATATGTATAATCTCAACCAGGCCGGTCTGATTGATCCTGACTCCCTGTCCCAGACCAGATCCACCGCTTATGAAAAAATTCACAGTGGCGCGGCGCTGGCCGGCTGGGCAGGTGTTCCGGGTCTGGAGAGTGACGGATACTATCCTGTGGTATTTGATGAGTTCATTCCTACTTATACCACGGCATCTTCTCTTCCGTCAGGAGGTTATTGCATTTCCGCAAAATGTGAGAATGTAGAGGCTGCAGTTAAGTTTCTTGATCTGTTGGCAGATGAGGAAGCGCTGTTAACCCTGTGGAGCGGTTACGCAGGCGATGAAATGCGCTGGAATTATGATGAGAGTGGTATGCCTGTCATTACCGAGGCATTTGCGCAGTCTATGGCAGACGGCACAGAGCTCAATATACCTGCTGATCAGTCCATCGAGTTCTGGAATATTACTTATCTGATAGACAGCGGTTATATTTTGGATGTTGGTACCAGCTATAATTACACTTACTTCCCCAGCTACTATGATTACCTGTACAGCAGTGATCTGGCAAAGGATTGGACAAATCTGTATGGTTATGCATATTTGAGAGAGATGCTGGAAGATAAGAACTGGACTGTAGCAGAGCAGACAGAAGGATTTTCCACCTTCTTAACCCCGGATGACGATGCTATGATCATGACCAAAGCGGCTTTGAAGGATATTATCGTTCCGGCTTCCTGGAGAATGGTATTTGCCACAAGTGAAAGTGAATTTGATTCTATCTGGGAGGAGATGAAGACGCAGTGTGAATCTCTTGGTATTGATGATGTAATTCAGTATAAACTGGAGGACATAGCGAATGCCCGTGCAATCTGGGCTTCTCTGAACAAGTAGGACTGTTTTTGCACTGCCGCCCTTTTGAGGCGGCAGTTGCTTGATAAACAGCATGTTAGTTGATATCCTATTCACAGATACAGGGAATTGTATCAAGATATAACTTCTCGGAATCTCAATGAATGAGATTCCAACCGAAGATTGACAACTGAATATCGTGCAGGAAAAGAAATTTGAGAAAAATGGACATAAACATTGGACATAGCGGGTACTATGCCTTGAAAAATCTTATGGAATCGCTTAAGATATCATTATTAGGCGGTCAATCCTAATAATGATTCTTGAAATGCCTCAGCAGATGGCATTTCCCAGGCATCAAGATGTTGTAGCATCATGATGCCGTAGAGGCGGCAGTACCACATCTTAGTCGAGCGGT